>NZ_JBEXYK010000006.1:0-237684 GCF_040630865.1 Nonomuraea sp. NPDC005730 | reverse complement strand
GGGGGTGCATTTCTACACGCGGGGCAAGGTCGTGACCTCGCGTTGGCTGGACCCGTCCCACGGCGGCGTGAACCTCGGCTTCCCCACGAACGGGTGACCCCGCGCCCGCCCTCCTCACAGGATCGACTCGAAGCCTGTGCGGCCGTTGCATGAGGGCGGGATGATCGGGTAGGCAGGGCGTCATGTCACTTTCGCACTGTGCGGGCTGGTTGCTGGCCGGACGCTACCGGCTGCTGTCCGAACTGGGCCGCGGTGGCATGGGCCGGGTCTGGCGGGCCCACGACGAGCTGCTCGACCGGCAGGTCGCGGTCAAGGAGGTCACTCTCGGGCACACGCTGGGGGCCGAGCGGGAGCGGCTGCTCGGGCGGACGATGCGGGAGGCGCGGCTGGCCGCCCGGCTGAGCCACCCGCACATCGCCGCCGTCTACGACGTGGTGGTGGCCGACGAGCGGCCGTGGATCGTGCTCCAGCTCGTGCCCTCGCGCAGCCTCGCCGACGTGATCGCCGAACGCGGGCCGCTGTCCCCGCCCGACGCCGCGCGCCTCGGGCTGCAGGTGCTGGAGGCGCTGAGCGCGGCGCACGCCGACGGCATCGTGCACCGCGACGTCAAGCCCGGCAACATCCTGCTGAACGGCGACCGGCACGCCCTGCTCACCGACTTCGGCCTGGCCACCACCCTCGACGACCAGGCCAACATCACCCAGTCGGGCATGGTGGTGGGCACGCCCGCGTACATCGCCCCGGAACGCCTGCGCGGCGGCCACGCGACCCCGCAGGCCGACCTGTGGTCCCTCGGCGCCACCCTGTACGCGGCCGTCGAGGGCCAGTCGCCGTTCCCGCACAGCGGCCACCTGGCGGCCCTGACCGCGGTGCTCACCTCCGAGCCCGCGCCGTTCCACCTGGCCGGGCCGCTCGCGCCGGTCATCGCCGGCCTCCTGGTGAAGGACCCCGCCCGCCGGATCGACGGCGAGGAGGCCCGGCGGCGCCTGACCCGGGTGGCCGCGCTGCGCGACGAGGAACCCCACGACACCGCCGCCATCCCCCTGGCCGCCTCCCTGCCCCACACCGGCGACCTCCTGCCTCCCACCCTCTTCCCGCCCACCCCGGCCCCGGAGGTCTCCCTCCCCGCCCCGGCCCCCGTCCCCGCCGCGCGCGCCGACATCCCGTCCGAGGCCCCGGGCTCGGAAGCCGTTCCCGCCGCGCGCGCCGTCGCCGGGGCCCGGCCGGACGGCAGGCGGCGGATCCCGGGGTGGGACCGCGCGGGACGCAGGACCAGCGAGCGGAACCACGCGGTGCGCCGGACCATGCCCGACGCCGCGCGAGGGCTGCGCGCGCACCGCGAGCTGCTGCCGTTCTCGGTGTCGATCCCGCAGCCGAGCAGGCCGCAGCGCTGGCGGCAGCTCACCGCCCTGGCCGCGCTCGTCACCAGCGTGCTGCTCACGACGTCCTGGGACGGCGACGTCGGCCGGCCCGCCACCCCGCGCACCCCCTCCTACGCCGACCCGGCGCCGAACCAGGCCCCCGAGCACGCGGGCATCATGCACGCCGTCGCCGCCTCGCGGGAGCGCACCTCGGAGGGCGCTTCGGACCGCGCGGCCGAGCAGAGCGGCTCCCGCCGCCGTCCGCCCGCCCAGCCCCTCGCGCAGCCACCGGCCCAGCCGCCCGCCGTGACCGGCGCCCGGTCGGGCGCCACTTCCGCCGCCACTTCCGGCAAGGGCCGCAAGGTCGGCCATCAGGGCGCCAAGGCCAAGCACGGCAAGGGCCTCGCCCGCGGCCACACCAAACACTAGGAACCCCGCGCCCCCTCTGCGGAGGGCGTCAGGCGAGGGGGAGGCGGAGGACGAAGCGGGCGCCCTTGGGGGAGTCCTCGATGATCAGCGTGCCGTGGTGCGCGGTCGCGATCTCGCGGGCGATCGGCAGCCCGAGGCCGGTGCCGCCGGCGTCGCGGTTGCGGGAGTCGTCCAGGCGGGTGAAGCGCTGGAAGACGAGCTCGCGCTGGGCCGGTGCGATGCCTCCGCCGTCGTCCAGGACCTCCAGCACGGCCCGGTCGTCCTCCTCCCGGACCGTCACGGTGACCTGCGTCTCGGCGTGCCGCTCGGCGTTGTCCAGCAGGTTCGTCAGCAGACGGGTGAGCTGCAGCCGGTCGCCCATGACGACCACGCCCTGGTCCGGGCCGGTGACCACGCGCTTGGCCCGCGGTCTGGCGGTCTCGGCGGCGACCAGCTCGCCCAGGTCCACCGGCTCACGCTCGCTCGGGGCCCCGGCGTCCAGCTTGGTCAGCGTGAGCAGGTCGGTGACGATGGCCTGCAGCCGGTCGAGGCTGGCCAGCACCTGGGTGCTGGTCTCCCGCCAGTCGGTCTCCTCCGGATGCAGCATGGCCTCCTCGATCTGCGCGCGCATGGCGGTGATCGGGCTGCGCAGGTCGTGCGAGGCGTCCCCGGCGAACCTGCGCTGCTGCTCCATCGCGGCCTCCAGACGCGCCCGCGCCGTCTCCAGCCGTTCCAGCGTCTGGTTGGCGGTCTCGGCCAGGGCTCTGATCTCGTCGTCGGTGTCCGGGACGGGCACCCGCAGGCCGCCGCCGTCCGCGGTGATCTCGGCGAGCCGCTTGGTGATGCTGCTGACGGGGGCGAGCGTCCTGGCCACGACCCGCGACACCCCGAAGAAGGTCAGCCCGACCAGCAGCGCCGACACCACGATCTGGAACAGCACCACCTGCGGGCTGACGTACCAGGGGACCGCGGGGTCGAAGGCGTAGATGATCCAGGTGCCCTCGGGCTGGAAGGCGCGCAGGGCGACCACGAGCTCGCACCGGTGGGGAAAGGCCGGCAGGTCGCAGCTCCTGCTGACGTAGTTGGCCTGGTCGCGGGGGATGTGGGCCGTCTGGCGGGGGGCGTCGGCCAGGTTGGGCGTCCAGGCGACGGCCCGTCCGGCCGGGTCGACGACCTGGATGCCGTCGAGGCCGAGGGGTTCCAGCACCTGGGGCAGCTGGTTGCGCTTGACCATGAGGAGCACGCGCAGGGCTCGCCCGGACACGTCGCTGGCGCGCACGTCGGCGACGTCGTCGTGGATGCCGAACATGACGAAGCCGCTGACGACGACGTTCAGCAGCAACATGGCGATGCCGGCGAGCAGTGCCAGCCGCGTACGCAGCGACCGGCGCAACCGTGTTCTCACCCGTCTCCCCCCGGGATCAGCAGAACACGGCTGGTGCGCCAGGCCCTAACTTAGGGAGATTCCTCGATAAATACGGTTACGCCGGGACGAGTCACCCCCGCTGCTACTCCTCCACCGCCTTCAGCACCGCGTCCGCGATCGACCGCGGGTCGACCCCGAAGTGCCTGCGCACGGCCTCCCGGGTGTCGGAGAGCCCGAACCCGTCGGTGCCGAGCGAGGTCCACGGCCGGTCGATCCACGGCCTGATCTGGTCGGGCACGGCCCGCATCCAGTCGCTGACCGCGATCACCGGCCCCTCGGTCCCGGCCAGCGCCTGCCGCAGGTACGGCACCCCGGTCGCCGACATGGCCTCGCGCCGCAGCTCGCTCCACGAGGTGACCGACCAGACGTCCACGCCCAGCCCGTACTCCTCGGCCAGCAGCCGCTGGGCCTCCAGCGCCCAGTGGATCGCGGTGCCGCTGGCCAGCAGGTGCGCGGCGCCGCCGCCGGCGGAGTAGCGGTAGATGCCCTTGACGATGCCCTCCTCGACGCCCTCGGGCATCGCGGGCTGGGGCAGCGGCTCGTTGTAGAGGGTCAGGTAGTAGAACACGTCCTCGGCGGCCTCGCCGTACATGCGCCTGAGCCCGTCGCGGACGATGACGCCGACCTCGTAGGCGAAGGCCGGGTCGTAGGCCAGGCAGGCGGGGTTGGCCGAGGCCAGGAGCTGGGAGTGGCCGTCGGCGTGCTGCAGGCCCTCGCCCGTCATGGTGGTGCGGCCGGCGGTCGCGCCGAGCAGGAAGCCGCGGCCGAGCTGGTCGGCCAGGGCCCACATCTGGTCGCCGGTCCGCTGCCAGCCGAACATCGAGTAGAAGATGTAGAACGGCACCATCGGCTCGCCGTGGGTGGCGTAGCTGGTGGCCGCCGCGGTGAAGGAGGCCATCGACCCGGCCTCGGTGATGCCCTCGATGAGGATCTGCCCGTCCACCGCCTCCTTGTACGCCAGCAGCAGCTCCCGGTCGACGGACTCGTACCGCTGGCCGAGCGGCGAGTAGATCTTCGCCGTGGGGAACAGCGACTCCATGCCGAACGTCCTGGCCTCGTCGGGCACGATCGGCACCCAGCGCCGCCCGGTCTCCGGCTCCTTCATCAGGTCCTTGACCAGCCGGACGAACGCCATCGTGGTGGCCACCTGCTGCGTCGAGCCCTTGGCCAGGGCCGCGAACGGCCGCTCGCCCGGCTGCGGCAGCGGCCGGCCGGCGACCGTGCGGTGGGGGATCGGGCCGCCCAGCTCCCGGCGGCGCTCGGCGACGTACCTGGCCTCGGCCGAGCCGGCCCCCGGATGCAGGTACGGCGGCAGCTCACCGGCCAGCGCCGAGTCGGGGACGGGCAGGCCGAGCCGGTCGCGCATGACGCGGAACTCGTCGAGGGTGAGCTTCTTCATCTGGTGGTTGGCGTTGCGCGCCTCGACGCCCGCGCCCAGCGTCCAGCCCTTGACCGTCTGGACGAGGACCACCGTGGGCGCGCCCCGGTTCTGGAGCGCCCGGTGGTAGGCGGCGTACACCTTGCGCGGCTCGTGCCCGGCCCGCGAGCCGCCGACGATGCGCCGCAGGTCGTCGTCGGAGTACGGCACGTCGAGCCCCTGGAACAGGTGCTGCCTGATGTAGGCGCCGTCGGCGGCGGCGAACGTCTGGAACTGGCCGTCCGGCACCTCGCCGAGCCTGGCCACGAGCTCGTCGGAGCCGAGCAGGCCGTCCCACTCTGCGCCCCACAGCGCCTTGACGACGTGCCAGCCCGCGCCCCTGAAGACGCTCTCCAGCTCCTGCACGATCCGGGTGTTGCCGCGTACCGGGCCGTCGAGCCGCTGGAGGTTACAGTTGATCACGAAGGTGAGGTTGTCCAGCCCCTCCCTGGCGGCCAGCGTCAGCGCCGCCGTGGACTCCGGCTCGTCCATCTCGCCGTCGCCCAGGAAGGCCCAGACATGGCTGTGCGAGGTGTCCTTGATGCCGCGGTTGTGCAGGTAGCGGTTGAAGCGCGCCTGGTAGACCGCGTTGAGCGGGCCGATGCCCATCGACACGGTCGGGAACTGCCAGAAGCCCGACATCGCCCGGGGATGCGGGTACGACGGCAGCCCGCCCTGCGTCTCGCGCCGGAACAGGTCGAGCTGCTGCTCGCTCAGACGCCCTTCGAGGAACGCCCGCGCGTAGATGCCGGGCGAGGCGTGCCCCTGGAAGAAGACCTGGTCGTCCGTGCCGTGGAAGAAGTGGTTGAAGCCGACCTCGTACAGCCAGGCGGCCGAGGCGTAGGTGGCCAGGTGGCCGCCGAGGCCGAGCTTGCTGCCCCGGCTGACCATGACGGCGGCGTTCCACCGGTCGTAGGCCGCGACGCGTTCTTCGAGCTCCAGGTCGCCGGGGTAGGCGGGCTCCTCGGCGGTGGGCACCGTGTTGAGATAGCGCGTGCTCGTGGCGAGCCTGCGCAGCAGGTAATCGGCCCGATCAGGACCGGCCGCCCGCCGGACCGCCTCAAGCGATTCGAGCCATTCGGCGGTCTCCTGGGGATCCAGATCTTTCTCCATTCTTCCATTAAACACCATATGATCGATCATCCGATGAAAGGATTATCTGTGGAGCCCGTGGTGCGGCCGCCGTTGCGTGAGGAGATCAGGAAAGTGCTGCTCGACGGCCTGATCAGCGGCCGCTGGGAGCCCGGCGAGCGCATCGTCGAACGCCGCCTGGCCGCCGAGCTCCAGGTCAGCCAGGCCCCCGTACGCGAGGCGCTGCGCGAGCTGGAGGCGCTCCGGCTGGTCGAGTCGGCGCCCAACCGCGGCGCCCGGGTCCGCGGCTTCACCCTCGACGACCTGCGCGAGGTCTACCAGGTCCGGGCCGGCCTGGAGGAGACCGCCACCCGCCTCGGCCGGCCTCCGGCGGCGGCGCTGCGCGCCCACGTGGCCCGCCTGCACGCCGCCGCGGCCGCCGGCTCCCTGGACGACCAGGTGCGCCACGGCGTCGCCTTCCACCGGGAGATCGTGGCGGCCTCGGGCAACGCGCTGCTGGTGTCGGTGTGGGAGTCGCTCGGCGTCGAGGTCTGGACGCACGTGTCGATCCGGCTGTTCAGGATGCGGCCGCACGAGAACGCGGCCGACCACGAACCTCTGGTGGAGGCGTTCGAGCGGGACGACCCGCAGGTCGGCCGCCTGCTCCACGACCACGTCCTGGCCTACGCGCCCGACTGACTCGACCGGCCCTTGAAGGCGTACGCCGGTCAGGCGCGCCGCGCGGCGGGCTCGGCCCGCGGGGCGCGCAGGCCGGCGGCGGCGACGGCGACCAGCGCGCACAGGCCCAGCATCGTCAGCCACACCCCCTGGTACGCCCCGACCGCCCCGAGCCGGTCGCCCGACAGCACCAGCACCAGCGCCGAGACGCCGATGACGGCCCCGACGGCCCGCGAGGTCACCGACAGGGCGGTGCCGGTGGCCAGCCGCGCGGGCGGGATCTCGGCCACCGCCGCGCCGCTCAGCGACGTGATCAGCACGGCCACCGCGACCCCCGACAGCACCACGGCGGGCAGCACCACCGTCGGGTACGCCGGCTCGCCCCCCGTCACGAATGCCAGGTACGCCGTGGACGACGCCAGCAGCGCCACCCCGCACAGGGCGAGCAGGCGATGGCCGGTCCTGGCGGCCAGCCGCCCGGCGAGCGGCGCGGTCAGCACCTGGGCGAGCGCCCCCGGCGTGACGGCGAGCCCCGCGGCGGCCACGGAGTACCCCCAGATCCCGGTCAGGAACAGGATGTTGGCCAGCGGCAGCGCGAACATCACCAGCCCGACCAGGAACATCGCGAGGTTGGCCCGCTGCGTGCCGCGCGCCCGCAGCGCGCCCAGGTCCACGATCGGAGCGGGATGCGTGCGCGCCCGCCGGACGAACAGCACGGCCACGACGACGCCCGCGACCAGCGCCGCGATCGTGGCGGGGCTGCCCGGCCCCCACGCGTCGCTCTGCACGATCGCCAGCGAGGGCAGCCCGATGGCCCCCACCAGCAGCAGCAGCCCGGCGATGTCCGGCAGCCTGGACGTGGCCGCCTCGCCCGCCCCCTTGGGCACGATCCGCCAGGCGCCCGCCAGCACGGCCGCCCCGACCGGCAGGTGCAGGAAGAACACCGTCCGCCAGTCCCAGACGCCGACCAGCATGCCGCCGAGCGAGGGCCCCGACGCCGTCGCCACCGACTGCGCCGCGCTCCACAGCCCGATCGCCGTGCCCCGGCGTTCCGGCGGGTAGTACGGCAGGATCAGCGCGAGCGTCAGCGGCGTGATCACCCCGCCGCCCACGCCCTGCACGACCCGGGCGGCGATCAGCGCGCCGGCCGACGGCGCCACCGCGCACAGGGCGGCGCCGACCACGAACACCGCCAGCCCGGTCAGGAACACCCGCCGCGCGCCGAACCGGTCGGCCAGGCCGCCCGCCGGCAGCAGCGCCGCGGTGAACACGATCGCGTAGCCGTTGAACACCCACGACAGCTCGGGCAGGCTGCTGCCCGGGAAGCTGCGCAGGATGTCGGGGAAGGCGATGTTCGCCAGCTGCACGTCGATCGCGCCGAGGAAGGCGCTCCCGCACAGGACGGCGAGCGGGAGCGCCCGTGAACCGGCCACCTCAGTCCGACGCCGCGCCGAACCGCTCCCGCAGCTCGACCTTGCGGATCTTGCCGGTGACGGTCCGCGGCATCTCCTCGACGATCTCCAGGCGCTCGGGCCAGAACCAGTCGTTGACGCCGGCCTCCTTGAGGTAGGCGCGCAACTCCTCCAGCGTGGGCGGCTCGCCCGACGGCGTGACGACGGCGCACACCAGCTCGACCAGCGCCGGGTCCGGGATGCCGATGAGGGCGATGTCGCGGATCGCCGGATGCCGGCCGAGCAGCGCCTCGATGTCGCTGACCGGCAGCTTGAGGCACATGTTGGCGATGATGACGTCCTTGGTCCTGCCGGAGATGCGCACGCCGCCGTAGCCGTCGTCGCGGGCCAGGTCGCCGGTGTCGAACCAGCCGTCCGGGGTGATCGACCTGGCGTAGATCTCGTCGCGCAGGTAGTAGCCGAGGCACTGGGCCGCGCCGCGTACCTGGAGCGCGCCGATCTCGCCCTTCTCGACCGGCCTGTTCTCCTCGTCGACGATGCGCACCTCCATGCCGGAGATGACCGTGCCGTCGCTCTCGCCGGCCCGCTCGGGCGGGTCCTGCGGGCGGGTCATGGTGACGCCGCCGTTCTCGGTCATGCCCCACAGCGCGTACACGCGCACGCCCAGCGTCTCGGTGACCCGTTCCACCAGGTGCGGCGGGACGGGGGCCGAGCCGGAGACGAAGACGCTCAGGCTGGGCAGCTTGCGCGGCCGGGCCGCCTGCTCCTCGCTGATCTCCCGGGCGAACGGCGGCGAGCCGTAGTACATGGTGACGTCGTGGTCGGACATCAGGTCGAGGTAGACGCCGGCGTCCCAGGCGTCGGCCGTGACCGCGGTGCCGCCCAGCGTCAGCGCCGTCAGGTACGCCATCACCAGGCCCACGTAGTGCATCGACGTCTGTGCCGTCATGATGACCAGGCTCGGGTCCAGCCCGAACGCCTCCCCGTAGCCCTTGATGTCGGCGTACAGGGTGTTCTGGCTGTGCAGCGCGCCCTTGGGCTCGCCGGTCGTGCCCGAGGTGAACAGGATGAGGAACGGGTCGTCGGGGCCCAGCTCGCGGCCCTCGATGTCGGCCGGGTCGCCCGGTTCCGGGGTGAGCAGCAGCTCGTCGAAGTCGAGCGAGCCGGGCGGCCCGCCGCCCCCGACGACGATCACGTGCTCCAGGCTCGGGATCTCCCGCGCCAGGGTCATCCCCGTCTCCGCCGTGTCCAGGTGGCCGATCCGGCTCGTGGTGACGAACAGCTTCGCCTCGGTCAGCCGGATCATGAAGTCCAGCTCGCGGTGCCGGTAGATGGGCATCTGCGGGGCGATGCGCGCGCCGACCTTCATGCACGCCAGCGCGAGGGGCAGCGTCTCCCTGCGGTTGGGGAGCTGGATGGCGACGAAGTCGCCCGGCCGCACGCCCAGCCGGACCAGGCCGTGCGCGATGCGGTCGGTCATCGCGGCCAGCTCGGCGTACGTGACGACGTCGGTGACACCGTCGGCGACGCGCCGGCTGATCAGTGCTGCCTTGTCGGGAGACGCAGTTGTGTTGCGGCGTAAGTCGTCCAGAAAGGTCTCGTCGCGCCACCAACCGTTGCGCCGGTATTCCTGGCTCGTGTCCGGCACGGTCACCGCCTTTCGTCGTTCTCGTTCTACTCGATTGCTAAGAAGTGGGAAATACTGTGTTTTCCCCGGCGGGGGTGACCAGGTAGAACAGCCCCGGCAGATGCACCGCGACGCCCTCGTACACCTCCGCGCAGACGGCCACGCCGGGCCGGGCGAACGTGCCGGGCGGCGGCTCGGCCACCCTGATCACCGAGCGGCGCGCGTCCAGCAGCCTGGCCGCCACGGAGATGTCGCCGACCAGGGCGTCCCCGGGGGCGACCCACCGGTTGCGGCTGACCTTCATGCCGTTGCCCTCGGCCAGCTCGGCCAGCAGCCCGCCCCGGCCGATCAGCCGGTGGTAGTAGTCGCGCGGGTTGACGATCATCGCGTGCGGGGTCGCGCCCGACTGCTCGACCTCGTCGCAGGCCGACAGCACGCCGTGGACGTAGTCGTCGTACGGCAGGCGGGCGATCTCCGGATGGCCGAGCAGGGCGGTGGTCAGGGCCAGGTTCTCGGCCGTGGCCAGCCGTACCAGCAGGCGGTAGTCGAGGAAGGTGGCCAGGGCGTCCGGGTCCGCGGCCAGGCCGTCGGGGATCTGCACCCACGCCTGGATCGGATGCACCTTGGCCTCCGACATGCCGAACCTGAAGGCCGCCTCGCGCCGCACGTCCGAGTCGCGAACCGTCCGCCGCTCCTCCTCGCCGGGCGGCGACTCCGTCCAGAACCGGGCCCGGTCGCCCTCGACGGGGACGACCCTGAGCAGGTTGCGCACGGTCAGGCGGGGCCGGTCCTTGGTCGGCTCGTGCGCCTCGGTGATGGTGTAGTCGAAGGTCACTTCCGCGTGGCCGGGGTCCTCGGCGTAGGCCCGCGCGAACAGCCGGCCCGGTGACTCTGACATGGATACTCCCTATTCGTCCTGGACGAGGCGCTGGTAGAAGGGGAGATGGTGGTCGTAGAAGGCCCGCAGGGCGGGATGGTTGTCCACGGTCGCGGCGTAGACGTTGCGGCGGTCCTCGAACCCGGCGCTGCCGCTCGCGTCCAGGTGCCAGCGGCGGGTCCGTCCCCACTCCGGGCGGTCACCGGCGGCCCAGGTGAGCGAGCCGGGCAGGAAGGGCAGGCCGGTGTAGGCGCAGAACTCCTCGACGACCGCCGCCGGCTCGCGGATCAGCCGTTCGGTGCGGATCACCAGCGGCCGCCGGCCGGTGGCCTCCCGGACCAGCTCGTGCAGCAGGAACAGCCGCTCGTAGCCGATCTCGTCGCAGGTCACCGCCGGCTTGATCGCGTAGTGCGAGGCGATGGTCGGCCGCGGGTCGCGCACGATGAACGTGTGGACGACCCCCGCCAGGTCCTCCGGATGCTTGAACAGGTGCGGGTACTCGTAGTCGAGCACCTCTTTGACGAACACCGGCCGCGCCCGCGCCAGCTCGGCCAGCCGCACCAGCAGGTCCTTCTCCGAGCGGGCCGTCACCTGGCCGCCGTCCGGCGACGGCAGCGTCAGCGAGCCCTCCTCGGTCAGCGCCAGGAACGGCTCGTGCAGCACGGCCACGTCGCCCCGCTCGATCATCATGCGCAGGAACGCGGTCGAGGCCGAGCGCGAGTGCGCCCACATGGCGACCAGCGGCCGGCTCACCCCGACCACCACGCCGGCACCCGGTCCCAGCGGTGCCGCCGCAGCTCGCTCAGCAGGCCGGGGTCGAGCGGCCGCCCGTCGGAGACGCCGAGGTTGGCCCGCACGTGCGCCGGCCTGCGCATCCCCGGGATCACCGTGCTGACCGCCGGGTGGTGCAGCACGAACCGCAGCGCGACCTCCGGCAGCGAGAGCCCCTCCGGGAGCGCCGCCTTGAGCCGTTCGGCCCGCTCGACACTCGGCCCCAGGTTCTCCGGCCCGAAGTACGTGCTGCGCCAGTCCTCCGGCGGCCACGTGCTGTCCGCGGTCAGTGTGCCGGTGAGGGTGCCCTCGTCGAACGGCACGCGGGCGATGATGCCCACGCCCTCGCGCAGCGCCCGGTCGAACAGCTCGTCCTCGGGCGCCTGGTCGAAGATGTTGTAGATCACCTGGATGACGTCGATCAGGCCGGTGTCGAGCGCGGCGAGGCAGTTGGCCGGCTCCCACCGGTTGACGCTGATGCCGACCGCGTCGATCAGGCCCTCGCTCTTGAGGTCCCTGATCGCCTCCTGCCACCGCTCGTCACGGGCCCAGCGGTCCTCCCAGGTGTGGAACTGCATGAGGTCGATGCGCGAGACGCCCAGGTTGTCCAGGCTGCGGTGGGTGTACTCGCGGATGTGCTCGCCTGGGTAGGCGTCGTCGAGGGTGTCGTCCGGTCCAGGGGGCCATTCGCGGTTCTTCGGCGGGATCTTCGTGGCCACGTACAGCCGGTGGCCGGAGTGGCGGCGCAACAGCGCGCCGAGCAGCTGCTCGCTGACGCCGCGGCCGTAGACCCAGGCGGTGTCGAAGAAGGTGCAGCCCAGTTCGACGGCCTCGTCGAGGCACCGGGGGGCGACGTCGTAGTCCCAGCCGGTGAAGCCGCCGGGGCCGCCGCCGATGCCCCACATGCCGTATCCGACCTCGCTGACCTCCCAGCCGAGGTTTCCCATCTTGCGGTAGCGCATTCCAGACCTTTCCTGATCAACCGGTGGGCACCCGCTGCCCGGCCGTGGCCGCCAGCCGGGCGTGGTAGGCGGCGA
This sequence comes from Nonomuraea sp. NPDC005730, assembly GCF_040630865.1. Classification (NCBI taxonomy): domain Bacteria; kingdom Bacillati; phylum Actinomycetota; class Actinomycetes; order Streptosporangiales; family Streptosporangiaceae; genus Nonomuraea; species Nonomuraea sp. NPDC005730. The sequence continues at coordinate 225,599 of NZ_JBEXYK010000006.1, read as the reverse complement.
TCGGGCCGTCGAGGGTGCCCTCGCCGAGCCGCCATCGCTGTTCGAGCCTGTGGCACTCGTCCTTGCGGAACAGCGCGGGGTTGTCGGTGAGCAGCCCGCCGAACGCCCGGCGCAGCTCCTCCTCGTCCCCGGCGACGGGCAGCAGCGAGGCGAGCGTGATCAGCTCGCGGTCCCCGCTCGCCCGGCCGGTCTCGCGGACGAGCCGCGCGAAGTCGCCGCACGGGATCGGCGTGACCGGCACGCCCGCCCGCGCCGGCACGTCGTCGATGCTGACGCTCTCGGCGCGGAAGACGTGCAGCGTACGGCCCCAGACCTCGGGGTCGGCCACGGCCGCCCCGACCCGCGCGGCGACGTAGTCGACCGGGGTGTAGTCGGTGCGCGTGGCGACGTCGGGACGCACGCCGAGCCGCAGGAACGCCGACAGCAGCAGGTGGGTGAAGGCGACCGGGTTCGGATAGCCGTTGTCGGCGCTCGGCATGATCTCGCCCAGCCGCAGCACGGTCACCAGCGCGCCCCGGCGCCGGGCCTCGGCCAGGTAGCGCTCGGCGATCCACTTGGACCGGCTGTAGCCGCCGCCCGGCGGCCTGGCCAGCGCCGGGTCGCAGTCCTCCGGGACGCGCTCGCCCCTGTGGAGCGCCTCCGTCTGCAGGGCGCCCAGCGTCGAGACGTAGTGCAGCGGCACCGGATGGTGGGCCATCGCCAGCCGCACCAGCTCGATCGTGCCGCGCACGTTGGCCTGACGGTGGGCGCGGTAGTCGAACAGGAAGTTCACCATCGCGCCGTTGTGCAGCACCAGGTCGCAGGCTCGGGCCAGATGCTCCCAGGTGGAGCCGTCCAGCCCGAGGCCGGGTAAGGCCAGGTCGCCCGCGTAGCCCTCCAGCCGGTCGGCGAAGCGCGGCTCCCACAACCCCCGCTCGGCGAGCGCCGCCACGACCCGGGCCGTGGCCGCCTCGTCGTCGGCGGCCCGCGCCAGGCAGCACACCCGCAGCCCGCCGCGGCCCAGCAACTCGTGCACCAGGCGGCTGCCGACGAACCCGGTGGCCCCGGTGACCAGCACCGTACGCAGCCGCTCCGGCCTGGACGCCCGCCGGACGGGCTCCCCGTCGGGCACCACGGAGTCGCGCGCCATCAGCACCGACTCCTCCTCGATGGCCTCGTGGTCCTGCCGCCGCCGCTCGATCAGCAGGGCCAGCGCGCCGGCCGTCGGGTGGTCGTACAGGTCCTTGACGTCCACGCGCACGCCGGTCTCGGCGGTGATCATGTGGACCACGGACAGGGCCTGGATGGAGTCGCCGCCCGACTCGGCGAAGTGCGTCTCGGCGGTCAGGCCCGGCCAGCCCAGCGCCGAGCGCATCGCCCGCAGCACCTGGTCGCCCAGGCACGCGGTCGGCGCGCTCTCGGCCAGCAGCGCGGTGTCCTCGGCCAGCCGGCCGTCGAGGATCTCCTGGAGCCGGCCGCGGTCCACCTTGCCGTTGTCGTGCAGCGGCATCTCGGCCAGCGGGAAGAAGTAGCGGGGGACGCTGGTCCGCGGCAGCGTGCGGCGCAGCTCGGCGGCCAGCGCGGCCTCGGTCAGGCCCCGGCCGGCGGCGAACAGCGCCAGCGCCTTGACGCCCGCCTGCTCGGCCACCAGGACCTCGGCCTGCAGCACGCCGGGGCAGCGCTGGGCCGCCGCGGCGATCTCGCCCAGCTCGATGCGCACGCCGTGGATCTTGACCTGGAAGTCCTTGCGGCCGGCGAAGAACAGGCGGCCGTCGTCGTCCAGGTGGCCGAGGTCGCCCGTGAGGTAGAGGCGCTCGCCCGGGATCTCCTCCGGGAACGGGTTGCCGACGAACGCCCTGGCCGTCCCGGCCGGGTCGCCCAGATAGCCCGCGCCCAGGCAGACGCCGCCGATCGCGATCTCGCCGGTCGTGCCGGGCGGGACCGGGCGCAGGTCGTCGTCCACCACGACCGCGTAGCAGTTGTCGATCGGGCGGCCCAGCGGGACCGCGTCGCCGTCGGCCGCCGACACCCGGTGGAAGACCATCCCGATCGACGCCTCGGTCGGGCCGTAGCCGTTGGTCAGGTCGAGGCCGGGCAGCAGGGCCATCAGGCGGTGCACCGCGCGCGGGCTGACCGCCTCGCTGCCGACGACGAGCCGGCGCAGGGACGACAGCGCGCGCAGGGCGGCGGCGTCGCCGTCCACGATGGCGACCAGGGCGTTGAAGACGCTGGAGACGAAGTCGGCGGTGGTGATGCCGTACCGGGCGATCAGGTCGATGGTGTGCCGGAGGTTGAGGAAGTCGCCCTGCACGGGCAGCACGGTGCGCCCGCCGGTGGTCAGCGGCCAGAACAGCTGCCACAGCGCGGAGTCGGAGGTGTGCCTGCTGTTCTGCAGCACGACGTCGTCGCCGGTCGCGGCGAAGTAGCGGGTCATGAAGCGCAGCCGGTTGGCCAGGCCGCCGTGCCGGTTCATCGCGCACTTGGGCGTGCCGGTGGTGCCGGAGGTGAAGTAGCCGTACGCCAGGTCGTCCGGGCCCAGGTCGACCGCCGGGCGTTCGGAGGTCGGGACGATCGTGTCGATCCCGACGGTGACCGCCCGATCGGCCGCGCCCGGCGGCAACGGCTCGCCGCCCGCGCACAGGATCGGCCCGTCCGGCAGCACGTCCAGCGTGTCGCGCACCCGCTCGACCGGCCACGACGGGTCGAGCGGCACGAACGCCGCGCCCAGCTTCATCAGCGCCAGGTACGCGACCGGTAGCTCCAGCGAGTTGACCAGCAGGGCCGCGACCACGTCGCCCTTGCCCACGCCGTGCCCGGCCAGCGTCGCCGCCAGGCCGTTGACCAGGTCGTCCAGTTGCCTGTAGGTGAGGGTCCTGCCGTCATAGGTGACCGCCGGCCGCTCGGGGCACCGGTCGGTCTGCTCCTCGATCAACGCCGGGACGGGACGGAACGGGCCGAAGTCGACCGCCCGGCCGGTGAAGCCGCGGGTGTTGCCGGTCATCTCCACCTCTCTGTCAGGAATGTACGAACGGCGACCGGCCCCCTTGCCCCACACGCCCCCGTCGCCTTCCTCATAGGCGTTCCAAGTCGTTCCAGAGCCGGCCCGGCGCGTACGCCGGGTCGGCGGCCCCGTCGATCGCCGCGGCGGCGGCGATCCGGCCCGCCTCGGGCGACGTCTGGACCCCGTAGCCGCCCAGGGCGGCCAGCCAGACGAATCCCGGCACGTCGGGTGCCGGCCCGATCACCGGCGTCCCGTCGGCCACCTCGCTGCGCAGCCCCGCCCAGGCGTGCCGGACGCTGCGGATCTCCAGCGTCGTGGCCTCCTGGACGCGCCGCACGCCGACGGCGACGTCCAGGTCGTCGGGGCGGGCGTCACAGGGCGGGACGGGCGTGGCGTCGGCGGGGGAGACCAGCAGCCGCCCGGACTCGGGCTTGAAGTAGAACGTGTCCGCCACGTCGGTGACCATCGGCCAGGGCCGGGCGTCCGTCCCCTCGGGCAGGTCCACCAGGAACGCGGTCCTGCGCAGCGGGCGCAGCCCCACCGGCCGCACCCCGGCCAGCCCGGCGACCTCGTCGGCCCACGCCCCGGCCGCGTTGACCACGGTCGGCGCGGCGTGCTCGCCCGCGTCGGTGACCGCCCGCCAGACGCCGCCGGTGCGCGACAGCGCCCGGACCCGGGCGGAGGTGACCACCTGGCCGCCCCGGGCCCTGATGCCGCGCAGGAAGCCCTGGTGGAGGGCGTCGACATCGATGTCCATCGCGCCGGGCTTGAGCATCGCCCTGCTGAACCGGCCAGGACGCAGGATCGGGCAGTGTGCCGGGGCCTCGGCGGGGTCGATCTCCACGGCCGGTGTCGGGGCCCGCCGCCCTTCGTGCAGCACCTCGTCGAACAGCTTCTCGCCGCCGTGCGGGCACAGCGCGAGCACGCCGCGCGGGCTCAGCAGCGGGACGTCGGCGAAACCCGGCGGTGGCGCGGCGAGGAAGTGCCTGCTCGCCGCCGTGAGAGCCCGGACGGCCCGGTTGCCGAAGTACTCCGAGAAGAGCGCCGCCGACCGTCCGGTCGAGTGGTGGCCGGTGACCTGCTCGGCTTCGAGCAGGGTCACGGTGCCTGACCCGGCGAGGAGGAACCCCGCGCAGGCGCCCGCGACGCCGCCCCCGACAATGAGAAAATCTCTCACGTCCGTAAACTGATCACATTTCACCGTGTTTCGGCAAACAGTTTGTACGTCCTGACAGAAATGACTTGTCCGAAATAGGTAGTAAGTCAGGTGGTAAATGCTGTAATTCAAGCATTTATATAAACGATCTTGCGATTACCCGCCTGTCACAGGCTCGGCGGCGGTGTCCGGGCGTCCCGGCGGCGTCAACCCCTATGTCAGAAACGGCGCAGGCGTGCGCTCCGAGTGTCAGATCCGGTCGCTGAGCGCGCGCAGCAGGCGTCCGAAACCCGGCGCCGCCAGGCGCGACGGGACGGCGGCCGGGTGTGAAGCGGCCCATCGGTGGTAGCCGAGGCTCGGGAAGCCGACGACTTTGGGGGCAACATGGCCGAGCGCCTGACCGACGAGGACATCGACACCGCCCTGGTGGCGCTGGAGGGCTGGCGGCGGGACGGCGACGCCCTGGTGAAGGATGTGCCGATCACGCCGGACAACTACGGCTGGCTGAGCGAGGCGGTGCACAACGAGGGCGCCACGCTGGGGCACCAGGCCGGGATCGAGCGCACGGCGGAGGGCATCCGCTTCCGGCTCTCGACCGGTGAGGCCGGTGGGGTCACCGAGCGCGACGTCGAGCTCGCCGCCCACATCGACCAGGTCCTCGACGGCGGCGCCCGCGACCGCGGCTGACCTTCCGGCGGCCCGCGTCGCGACGGAGTTCGCCGCGCGGCACCCCTCCGTGACCGGTCCGATGTGCAGGACGCACAGGTTGTGTAGGGGGCACATCCTGTGTAGGGTGCATTCGGACAATAGGGGGATAAATGGTGCATTCCGCGCCCAGCCCGCGCTCCGGCGGCGGGATCGTCAGCGTGCTCGCGGTGGCCGGCATCGTCGGCTCGCTCATGCAGACGCTGGTGGTGCCGCTCATCGGCGAGCTGCCGCGGCTGCTGCACGCCGGTGCCGCCGACACGTCATGGGTGATCACCGTGACGCTGCTGGTCGGCGCGGTCGCCACCCCCGTGATCGGTAAGCTCGGCGACCTCTACGGCAAGCGCACCATGATGCTCGTCTGCTCGTTGCCGCTCATCGCCGGGTCGGTGGTGTGCGCGCTGTCCGGCTCCCTGATCCCCATGATCGCCGGACGCGGCCTCCAGGGGCTGGGCGTCGGCATGATCCCGCTCGGCGTCAGCGCGTTGCGCGACCTGCTGCCGCCCCAGCGCGTCGGCCCGGCCATCGCGCTGATGAGCTCGTCCATGGGCATCGGTGGCGCGCTCGGGCTGCCGATCTCGGCCGCGGTCGCCGAGTACGCCGACTGGCGGGTGCTGTTCTGGGGCTCGGCCGCGCTGAGCGTGCTGGTCGCGGTGCTGATCTGGCTGCTGGTCCCGGCCACGCCCACCGCCGCCGTCCGGGGCCGGCTCGACCTGGTCGGCGCGCTCGGCCTGGGCGCGGCGCTGGTCTGCCTGCTGCTCGGCGTGTCGAAGGGCGGCGACTGGGGCTGGTCGAGCGGCACCACCCTCGGGCTGCTCGGCGGCGCGGTGGTGCTGGCCCTGCTGTGGGCGCTGTGGGAGCTGCGCGTCCGCGACCCCCTCGTGGACCTGCGCACCACCGCCCGCCCCCAGGTGCTGCTCACCAACGCGGCCTCGATCCTCGTCGGCTTCGCCATGTACGCCCAGTCGCTGGTCCTCATGCAGATCCTGCAGCTGCCCGCGGCGCTCGGCTACGGCCTGGGCCAGTCGATGCTGGCCGCCGGGCTCTGGATGGCGCCGTCCGGGCTGATGATGATGGCGGTCTCCTCGCTCGGCGCCCGGCTGTCGGCCGCCCGCGGGCCCAAGACCAGCCTGTTCGTCGGCGCGCTGGTCATCGCGGCCGGTTACGGCGCCGCGCTCGGCCTGATGGGCTGGAGCTGGGGCCTGATGATCGCCGGTTGCGTCGGCAGCGCCGGGGTCGGCCTGGCGTACGGCGCGATGCCCGCCCTCATCATGGGCGCGGTGCCGAGGAGCGAGACCGCCTCCGCCAACAGCTTCAACACCCTGATGCGCTCCATCGGCACCTCGGTCTGCGCCGCCGTGGTCGGCGTCGTCCTGGCCCAGCTCACCGTGACGGTCGGCGGCCACACGCTGCCCTCGGAGACCGGCTTCCGCACCGCCCTGCTGATCGGCTGCGGCGTGGCGCTGGCCGCCGCACTGGTCACCCTGACGCTGCCCAAGCCCACGCCCGCCGCCGCGCCGGCCCCGGCGCCCGCCGAGACCCCCGCGCCCGTCCCCGTTCCCGCCCCTGATCCGGTGGCCGGTCCGGTTCCGGCGGCCCTCGACGCCGCCCGGTCCGCCGCCCTCGGCCCCTGGGAGGACGCGTTCCGCTCGCCCGACCCCGCCCCGGAGGGCCGCCACCACCCGCGGCCGGCCCAGCCGGTGGAGACCGGCGTGCTCTCCCTGGAGGAGCGGGACGAGCTGCTCTGGTTGCGCCGCGAGAACGCCGAGCTCCGCCGTGAGCTGGACGTGCTCATGCGGGGCGCCGGCGTGTGGCTCAAGAACCTGGCCGACGACAAGGCGGGCTGACCTGCAGATCCACATGTCCGGCAAATAATGATTTGAACGAGCGAGTACTCACTCATTACGCTCGTCCGCATGACCAGAAGGCGACGGGTGCCCGCCATGGCGCCCGAAGACCGCCGTGCCGCCCTCATCGAGGCCACCATCCCCCTGCTGCGCGCGCACGGCACCGCCGTCAGCACCCGCCAGATCGCCGAGGCCGCGGGCGTGGCCGAGGGCACGATCTTCGGCGTCTTCCCCGACAAGGCCACGCTGCTGCGCGCGGCGCTGATGACCGTGTTCGACGCCCGCCCGGCCGAGGACGCGCTCACCGCCATCGGCACGACGTCCGAGCTGCGGGTCCGGCTGCGTGAGGCGGTGGCGCTGCTGCGGGCCGGCATGACCGCCAACGCCAACCTCTTCACCGCGCCCCGCGAGCTGATGGCCGAGGACACCGAGTTCCGCGAGCGCCTGATGGATCATCGTGCCCGCATCACCGCCGCCCTCGCCGCTCTCGTCGAGCCCGACCGCGACCACCTGCGCCGCTCGCCCATGGCCACGGCGCAACTGCTGATCATGCTCGTCACGGTCAGCGTCCACCGCGGGTTCGGCCTGTCGGCCGACTTCGGCGACATGGACGACGAGGAGACCGTCTCGGTCCTGCTCGACGGGCTGCTGTTGCCCTCCGCCCGCACCCCCACCACAGAAAGCGTCCGTTGATGCTGCTACGCCTGCTGCGGGTCCAGCTCAGGCCGTACGGGAAGGAGATCACCCTCGTGGTCCTCTTCCAGTTCGTGCAGACACTGGCCACGCTCTATCTCCCCACACTCAACGCCGACATCATCGACCACGGCGTCATCACCGGCGACACCGGCTACATCATGCGCGTCGGGCTGGTGATGCTCGGCGTGACGTTCGTCCAGATCGTCTGCTCGATCGTGGCCGTCTACTACGGCGCCAGGACGTCGATGGCCCTGGGCCGCGACCTGCGCGCCGCGATCTTCCACCGCGTGCAGGGCTTCTCCGCGCAGGAGGTGAACAGGTTCGGGGCGCCGTCGCTGATCACCCGGACCACCAACGACGTGCAGCAGGTGCAGCTGCTCGTGCTGATGACGTTCACGATGATGGTGGCCGCGCCGATCATGTGCGTCGGCGGCATCGTGCTGGCGCTGCGCCAGGACACCACGCTGTCGTCGCTGCTGCTCGTCGTGCTGCCGGTGATGATCGTCATCGTCGGCCTGGTCGTCTGGCGGATGCGCCCGCTGTTCCGCACCATGCAGGAGCGCATCGACCGGATCAACCAGGTGCTGCGCGAGCAGATCACCGGCATCCGGGTCATCCGGGCGTTCGTCCGCGACCGGCACGAGCGCGAGCGCTTCGGCGTGGCCAACGACCGGCTCACCGACGTCTCGCTGCGGGTCGGCCGGCTGATGGCGCTGATGTTCCCCTCGGTCATGCTGGTCGTGAACGTCTCCAGCGTCGCCGTCATCTGGTTCGGCGGCCACCGCATCGCCGACGGCACCATGCAGGTCGGCGCGCTGACCGCGGTCATCTCCTACCTGATGCAGATCCTGATGTCGGTGATGATGGCCATGTTCATGTTCATGATGATCCCGCGCGCCGAGGTGTGCGCCGAGCGCATCGAGGACGTGCTCGGCACCGACCCGTCCGTCCACCCGCCCGCGGACCCCGTCACCCCCGACGGCCACCGGGGCGAGCTGGAGCTGCGGTCCGTCGACTTCCGCTACCCGGGCGCCGAGGACCCGGTGGTGTGCGGGGTCAGCTTCGCCGCGCGGCCGGGCCGGACCACCGCGATCATCGGCAGCACCGGCAGCGGCAAGACCACGCTGCTCAACCTCGTCCCGCGGCTGTTCGACGCGACCGCCGGCGACGTGCTGGTGGACGGTGTCAACGTGCGCGACCTCGACCCGGCGGCGCTGTCCCGCGCGGTCGGCCTGGTCCCGCAGTCGCCCTACCTGTTCTCCGGCACCGTGGCCTCCAATCTGCGCTACGGCCGGCCCGGCGCCACCGACGAGGAGCTGTGGCGGGCCCTGGAGATCGCCCAGGCCCGCGAGTTCGTCGAGGCGATGCCCGGCGGCCTGGACGAGCCGATCTCCCAGGGCGGCACGAACGTCTCCGGCGGCCAGCGCCAGCGCCTGGCCATCGCCAGGACCCTCGTGCACCGGCCCGAGATCTACCTGTTCGACGACTCCTTCTCCGCCCTCGACTACGCCACCGACGCCCGCCTGCGGGCCGCCCTGGCCGAGGAGATCACCGACGCCACGATCGTCATCGTCGCCCAGCGGGTGAACACGATCCGCGACGCCGACCTCATCCTCGTGCTCGAGGAGGGGCGGGTGGTGGGCAGCGGCGACCACGCCGAGCTCATGGAGACCTGCCCGACCTACCGCGAGATCGTGCTGTCCCAGCTCACCGAACAGGAGGCCGCGGCATGACCGCCCAGGCTCCCGCGCGCCGCCCGCAGCCCGGCTTCGGACCGGCCAGGATGATGTCCGGGCCCGCCGAGAAGGCGCTCGACTTCCGCGGCACGCTTCGCAAGCTGCTGCGCCTGCTGCGGCCAGAACGCGCGATGCTCGGCGTCGTGCTGGCGCTCGGCACGGCCAGCGTCGCGCTCACCGTCACCGGGCCCAAGATCCTCGGCCACGCCACCGACCTGATCTTCTCCGGCATCATCGGCGCCCGGCTGCCCGCCGGGCTCACCAAGGAGCAGGCCGTGGCGGGCCTGCGCGCCAGGGGCGAGGACAACTTCGCCGGCATGGTGGCCTCGATGAACGTCGTGCCCGGCCAGGGCATCGACTTCACCGGCCTGGCCCACGTCCTGGGCTGGGTGCTGGCCATCTACGTGGTGGCGGCGCTGCTCGGCATCGCGCAGTTCCGGCTCACGACGACCATCGTCCAGCGGGCGGCGTCGCGGCTGCGCGAGCGGATCGAGGCCAAGCTGGCGCGGCTGCCGCTCAGCTACTTCGACGGCCAGCCGCGCGGCGAGATCCTCAGCCGCGCCACCAACGACACCGACAACATCGCCCAGACCCTCCAGCAGACCATGAGCCAGCTCATCTCCTCGGTGCTGACCGTCGTGGGCGTGCTGGTGGTGATGTTCTGGATCTCGCCGATCCTGGCGCTCATCGCCCTGGTCACGGTGCCCGTGTCGGTCTACGTCACCGCCGTCGTCGGCAAGCGGTCGCAGCCGCAGTTCGTCAAGCAGTGGTCGTCCACCGGCAAGCTCAACGGCCACATCGAGGAGATGTACGGCGGCCACACCCTGGTCAAGGTCTTCGGCCGCCAGCAGGAGGCCGCCGCCACCTTCGAGGAGCACAACCAGGCCCTGTACGCCTCCAGCTTCCGCGCCCAGTTCATCTCCGGCGTCATCCAGCCGGCGATGATGTTCATCGGCAACGTCAACTACGTGCTGGTCGCCGTCGTGGGCGGGTTCAAGGTGGCGTCGGGCTCGATCTCGCTGGGCGACGTGCAGGCGTTCATCCAGTACTCCCGGCAGTTCAGCCAGCCGCTGACCCAGGTGGCCGGCATGGCGAACCTCGTCCAGTCGGGCATCGCCTCGGCCGAGCGGGTCTTCGAGCTGCTGGAGGCGCCCGAGCAGTCGGCCGAGCCGGCCGAGCCCGCCCGTCCCGCCGAGCTGCGCGGGCGCGTGGCGTTCGAGAACGTCTCCTTCCGCTACGCCCCCGACCGGCCGCTGATCGAGGACCTGTCGCTGACCGTGGAGCCCGGCCAGACCGTGGCCATCGTCGGCCCCACGGGAGCGGGCAAGACGACCCTGGTCAACCTCATCATGCGCTTCTACGAGGTGACCGGCGGCCGCATCACCCTCGACGGCGTCGACACGGCCGAGATGTCCAGGGAGGAGCTGCGCGCCGACATCGGCATGGTGCTCCAGGACACCTGGCTGTTCGGCGGCACGATCGCCGAGAACATCGGCTACGGGGCCGAGGGCGCCACCCGTGAGCGCATCGAGGCCGCCGCCCGCGCCGCCCACGTCGACCGCATCGCCCACACGCTGCCCGACGGCTACGACACGGTGATCGACGAGGAGGGCGCCACGGTCAGCGCGGGTGAGAAGCAGCTCATCACGATCGCCCGCGCGTTCCTGTCCGAGCCGGCGATCCTCATCCTGGACGAGGCCACCAGCTCGGTCGACACCCGTACCGAGGTGCTCATCCAGCGGGCGATGAGCTCGCTGCGCGAGGGCCGGACCAGCTTCGTGATCGCCCACCGCCTGTCCACGATCCGCGACGCCAGCCTCATTCTGGTCATGGAGGAGGGCCGTATCGTCGAGCAGGGCACCCATGAAGCCCTCCTGGCGGCGGACGGCGCCTATGCCCGCCTCTACTCCGCCCAGTTCGCCCAGGCCGCCGTCGAGGTGGACTGACCGCCATTCTCCCGGGCCTTCGCTTTTGCCGTCATTGACGGCCGGACTATCTCCTGGTCAGCGGCGTTCTGACCAAAAAGCGGAGTGCCCGGGAGGCCATTCCCGGGCACGTGCTCTCGGTCGTTTTTCGCGGTACACGACCCGCCACGGTGAAGGGCGGACCTCTCAGGAACGTTCCGGCTCGTAGTGCAGGCCCACCACGCCGCAGTCGAACGCGCGCGCGCCGACCAGGCGCAGCCGGTGGTGACCCTCGCCCGCCGGGAACAGCGGCAGCCCGGCCCCGATCGCGACCGGGTTGACGAACAGGTGCAGCTCGTCGATCAGCCCCCGCGAGATCAGCTGCCGGCCGATCGAGGCGCCGCCGGCCACCATCACGTCGCCGCCGGGCTTCGCCTTCAGCTCCTCGACGGTCTCGGCCGGGTCGCCGCCCGCCACGACGGCGTTCTTCCAGGGCGACTCGGCCAGGCTGCGGGAGATGACGACCTTCGGCGTGTTGATCATCTTGTCGATGCCCTCCTCGGTCTCGCCCGCCGGCCGCGACTCCCAGGCCGGGATGAAGCCCTCGGCCAGCTTGCGGCCCAGCACGATGGTGTCGACCGGTTCCCACAGCGCCGCGACGTGGGCGTTGATGTCGTCGGTCCAGGGGAACGTGACCCAGTCCATCTCGCCGTCGGGGCCGCCCACGAAGCCGTCCGTGGTGATCTGGAGCTGCAGCTTGACCTTGCGCATTTGATGTGTCCTTCCGGTTCCGCTCGGTGTGGTTCCCAGCGTGCCGGAGCTTGCTTACGGTCTGCTTCCGCCGGGCTTAAGGTCGCCGGACGGCTCGCCGCCTGGCCGACCACCACGACGCCCCCCACAGGATCACGCCGATCACCAGCAGGATCCCGGCGATCTCGTACTGGCCCGCCGGGCGCCCGGAGGACCACGGCAGCACCAGGTAGAGGCAGGTGACCGTGCCCACCACGGGCAGCACGCGGCCCGCGTTGAAGTGCTCGGTGCCGGTGACGTCCCGGCGCAGCACGAGGACCGCCACGTTGACCGCCGCGAAGACGGCGAGCAGCAGCAGCGAGGTCGTGCCGCCCAGCAGCGCCACGACCGGGCTGTCGGGGACCAGCGAGACGAACGTGATGAGCCCGATGGCGATCACCGTGGTGAACAGGATCGCGGCGTGCGGCGTGCGCCGGGTGGCGTGCACCGCCGACAGGAACGGCGGCAGCACGCCCTGCTTGCTCATGCCGTACAGCAGCCGGCTGGCCATCAGCATGTTGATCAGTGCCGAGTTCGCGACCGCGAACATCGAGATGAACGGCAGCAGTGAGGCGATCGGCACGCCCGGAGCCGCCGTCTGCACCACCGTGACCAGCGGCGTCTCGCTGGCGGCGAGCTGCCCGACCGGGACCACGGCGACCGCGCAGATCGACACGAGCACGTAGATCACCCCGGTGATGCCGATGCCCGCGAACATCATGCGCGGGAAGATCCGGGTCGGGTCCTTGGTCTCCTCGGCCATGTTGACGGAGTCCTCGAAGCCGACCATGGCGAAGAAGGCCAGCGACGTCGCGGCGCTGACGGCCAGGAACACGCCCTTGTCGGCGGGCGTCTCGAAGGCGACGACGCGGGAGAAGTCGGCGTGGCCGCCGGAGATGAAGTACCCGCTGAGCACGATGACCATCAGCAGCCCCGACAGCTCGACCACGGTGAGCACGACATTGAGCTTGACGCTCTCGCCGACGCCGCGCAGGTTGACGGCCAGGATCAGCAGCATGAACCCCACGGCGATCAGCAGGATGACGCCGTTGCCCGCGTCGAGGCCGAACCCGGTGGCGAGGTTGGCGGCGAAGGCCCGCGAGGCCGCCGACGCCGACGTGATGCCCGAGCACATCACCGCGAAGCACACCAGGAACGTCAGCGCGTGCTTGCCGAACGCCTTGTGCACGTAGAGGGCGGCGCCCGCGGCCTCCGGATACTTGGTGACCAGCTCCAGGTAGGAGCAGGCGGTGATCAGCGCGACGACGAAGGCGATCGTGAAGGGCAGCCAGGCCGCGCCGCCCACCTCGCCGGCGACCTGGCCGGTCAGGGCGTAGATGCCGGTGCCGAGGATGTCGCCGACGATGAACAGCAGCAACAGGCCGGGGCCCATCACCCGCTTCAGGCTGGGTTGGCCGCTGCCGGCCTCGGGCGGGCTGGGGGGACTGATCTGAGCCATGGGGGTGGTCCTTCTCGTCCGTGAGGATGACGGCTACGTCATGTGCGCGACGGCGAGCCCCGGCCGGTCGCCGCGCGCCGCCGCGACCACGTGATCTCGACCGTCATCCTGACACTGTACGATCCCCGCTTGTCATCCGTGAACAGGTCGTCACGCTGAGCATCCGTCCCGGCACGCGAACGGCGCGACGGCCGTCCGGCCGCCGCGCCACCGGTGTGCGGGGGTGAGTGGTTGCAAGTCGGGAGCAATCCCCGCGCAAGGGGCGGGGCCTAGCGTCGGGGCGTGTCCAGACGACTGGTTCTCGGCGGTGCCGTCCTCGCGGCGACCGCCACGCTGACGCTCGGCCTTCCCGCCGCCCCCGCTCTCGCCGCCGCGCCCGCGCCCGGCAAGGTGGCGGGCAAGCTGTTCCGCGCGTGGCTGGCCGGCGACCGCGCCGCCGCGGCCGGGGTCGCCACCCCCGCCGCGGTGCGCACGATCTTCGGCTACGCCTACCGCGCGCCCGACCGATTCGACGGCTGCTCGCGCGGCGTGTGCCGGTACGTGCACACCAGCGTGCGCGTGCCCGGCGGCCTCAACGGCATCGCGATGGCCGTGACCGGCTCCAAGGTCACCAAGGTCTACCTGTCCCGGCACGTCGTGCGGCCGTCCGCCGCGGCCGGGCACCTGTTCACCGCCTGGGAGCGCGGCGACCGGTACGCCGCCCTGGAGGTCGGCGCGCAGGACGCGGTGCGGACGCTGTTCCGGGTCAGGTACGACCCGCACGGCGTCACCCACCACTTCCAGGGTTGCGCCAAGGAGCCGAAGGGCTACGCGTGCGCCTGGTCCTACGAGGGCGGCGCGATGTTCATGCACGTCCGCGGCTCCGAGGCGAAGGGCTACGACGTCCGGTCGATCAGTTACACGGCCGACTGACGGTCAGCCGCCGGCCAGGTCGTTCGCGGCCACGTAGCCGAAGGTCATGGCCGGTCCGATGGTCGAGCCCGAGCCCGCGTAGCTGTGGCCCATGACGGCGCCGCTGGCGTTGCCGGCGGCGTACAGGCCGGGGATCACCGAGCCGTCGGCGCGCAGGACGCGGGCGCGGGCGTCGGTGCGCAGGCCGCCCTTGGTGCCCAGGTCGCCGGGGACGATCCTGAAGGCGTAGAACGGCGGCAGCCAGAGCGGCGCCAGGCACGGGTTCGGCCGCACGTACGGGTCGGCGTAGTAGTGGTCGTAGGCGCTGTCGCCGCGGTGGAAGTCGGCGTCCCGCCCGGCCAGGGCGAACCCGTTGAAGCGGGTGACCGTGGCGCGCAGGGCGGCCTCCGGCAACCCGATCTTGCGGGCGAGCTGCTCGATCGTCGGGGCCTTGAACAGGGCGCCGCTGTCGTACCAGGAGTCGGGGAAGGGCAGCAGCGGGGCGATGTCCTTGAACAGGTACTTGTTGCGGTACTGCTGGTCGATGATCAGCCAGGCGGGGATGTGCGGGTCGGACGGGGTGTTGCGGTCGTACATGACGTGCACGACGTCGCTGTAGGGCGCGGCCTCGTTGACGAAGCGCCGGCCGGCGCCGTTGACGATGACGCAGCCCGGCAGGGTCCGCTCGGCCAGGCAGAAGTACGGCTCGCCGGGCAGCGGGATCACCGGCCCCCACCAGGCGTCGTCCATCAGGTCCAGCGCGCCGCCGGCCTGCTCACCGGCCTCGATGCCGTCGCCGGTGTTCTCCTTGGCGCCGACCGTCCAGCTCGTCCCGATGGGCTGGCGCTGGAACTCGGCCCGCATCGCCGCGCTGTGCTCGAACCCGCCCGATCCGACGATCACCCCGCGCCGGGCCCTGACCACCCCGGCCGGGGTGACGACGCCGGCGACCCGGCCGCCCTCGACGTGCAGGCCGAGCAGCGGGGTGTTCAGCCACACCGGCACCCCGGCGGCCAGCAGCCCGGCGCGCAGCCCGGCGGCCAGCGCCTGGCCCATCGTCAGCGGCTTCTCGCCGCGTAATGCCGCCTGCGTGCCGCGCAGCAGGCACGCCGCCGACACCTCCGTGCCCTTCGGGTTGACCAGGGCGAGCGTCAGCCACTTGTAGTCGGCGCTGAAGACGACCATGCCCGCCGGGGTCGCCATGTACGGCGGGTTGAGCCGGGCCAGCTCCGGGCCGAGGAGGTTGCCGTCGAACTGGTCGGGCTCGATGGAACGCCCGCCCGGCATCCCGCCGGGGAACTCCGGGTAGTAGTCGGAGTACCCCTCCATGAACCGGAAGCGCAGCGGGCTGTTGCGCGTCACGAACGAGATCATCTGCGGCCCCGCGTTCAGGAACGCCTGCTGCCGCGCGGCCGGGACGGTGTCGCCCACCACGCGGGCCAGGTACGCGGCGGCCTTGGCGGGCGTGTCCGGCACCCCGGCGGCCAGGATCACCTCGTTGCACGGGATCCAGATGCCCGCCCCCGACCGCGCCGCCGACCCGCCGAACGTCGGCGCCTTCTCCAGCACGACGGTGCTCAGGCCGCGCTTGGCGGCGGTGAGGGCGGCGGTCATCCCGGCGGCCCCCGAGCCGACCACCACCACGTCGTAGTCGGCCTCGGCGTAGGCCGGGTCCTGGCCGAGCGCCGCGCCGGTGACCAGGATCCCGCCCGCGATGAGCAGGGTACGGCGGCTGCGTCCGCGGGGGGTGAGGTCGTCGGAGGCCGGTGAGGCTGGTCGCATCGATGATCCCTTCGACAGGGGAGAGCCGGTCGCCCCCCTCGCCGAAACGAGCATGCGCTTGGTTGGTTACCCTGTCAACGGGCCCGCCGGACGGCCAGATCCTTGACGTGGCCCGCCGTGCCGGTCGCCGTCAGGGCGGTGGCGAACAGGATGAGCTGGTTGAGCACCTTCAGGAACAGCAGCATGCCCGCCGCGCCCGCGACCACCCGGTAGGCGGGGTTGGCGGCGGTGAGGTTGACGTAGACCTGGCCGATCGTCTTGAGGATCTCCAGCCCGGCGGTGATGACCAGCGCCGGGGCGGTCACGCGGCGCAGCGGCACCCGCAACCGGGGCGGCGCGGTCAGCAGCGCCATGGCCAGCAGCGTGTTCACGCCGAGGCCGAGCACGATCCCGGCCGCGGTGAGCACCCACTGGGCCGGCAGGGCCGCCACGCCCACGGTGAGCACGGCCAGCCACGTCAGCAGCCGTTCGGCGGCGAAGGCGACGGCGAGCGACAGGGCGAGCAGCAGCCCGAGCCCGGCCATCACGCCCAGGTCGATGAGCTGGCGCAGGAAGAAGCGCCCCGGATACTCCTCCAGCCCCCAGATCGCCCGGGTGGCCGAGCGCAGGGTGTCCATCCAGAACAGCCCGGTCACCGGCAGCGCGACGAACGCCACCGCGCCGGCCGTGCCCCCGGCCTCCCGTAACGCCTGGACGTCGAGGCGCGGGAAGTTCTCGCTCAGGTAGTGCTGGACCGTGGCGAGGACCGTCGGGTCGTCCATGACGTGGCCGAGGATGCCGAACGCCAGCAGGGCCAGGGCGAAGGTGGCGAAGAAGGAGTAGTAGGTGAGGGCCGCCGACAACCGGCCGCCGTCGGCCTTGTCGTAGCGCAGCACGGCGCGGGACAGGTGGTCGAGCCAGCCGTGCCGGTCGCGGGCCCGCCGCCAGGCCGCCGCCGGGCCCTTGTCCGGTCCGGTGGCGTTCATGGCGCGGGGTTCCCTTCGCTGACGTCCCGGTGGCCGTACGCCGCCGGGTGCTCACCGTACCGCCATGAGTGGATCAACAGGGGAGTGGCCCGCGGAGCCCGCCTGGCACCTGCCCGGCGGCGCGGTCGAGCCGGGCGGGACGGCGGCGGAGGCGGCCTGCCGGGAGGTCCGCGAGGAGACCGGGTTCGTGCTCGCCGCCGCGGACCTGGCCGGGCCGGTGGCCGTCAACGCGGGGGAGTGGTCGGTGCGTGGACACCGGTTCCACACCGTGCACACGTACTTCTTCGCCCGGGTCCCGGGCACGGAGCTGCCCGAGCCCGCTGACGACGGGCTCGGGCACCGCTGGTGGACGGCGGGCGGCCGCGGCCGACGCGGTCAGCGGAGGTTGAACGCGCGGAGGGTGGTCTGCCGGAGGCGGTTGCCCGCCGCGTCCCACGCCTCCACCTTCAGGCTCACCGCGCCCTTGGTGGCGCGGTAGGCCGGGTACTTCGCGCCGGCGGTGTAGACACCGTCCCGGCCCCGCCTGAGGTCGGCGGGCTGCCAGGTGGCGCCGTCGTCGGTGCTGGTCCACAGCCGCACGCCCGCGATCGCCGGCATCCTCGCCGCCGACGGCCCGTGGTAGGCCTCCAGCTCGAAGGTGTGCCTGCGCCCGGCCGCGACCGTGTTGCCGGCGGACAGGGTGTCACCGAGGTCGTAGCTGACGTAGACCGCGGGGGTGGTGCGGCACTGCTCGACCAGCCCGTCGACGAACCAGGCGTAGCAGTTGGCGCCCGGCCTGAGCTGCTCCTTGGCCGGCGGGGCGGTGAACGTCCACTCGATGTCGGACAGGGCGTTCCTGGCCGTCAGCCGGTAGCTGCCCGGCTCCTTGGGCAGCGGGTAACGCGGCAGCGTGTCGAAGCCCGGCAGGGGGGCGTTCGGCAGCTCCTTGCCGTCGCGGTACAGGTGCAGCTCGTACTGCGGCACCAGGTCGCCGAACGAGACGCCGTCGTCACGCCGGTCCCCGACCCCGTTGACCATGGACGGCGTCACCCACAGGTTGCCGTCGTGCACGCAGATCGCGCACGGCACGCCGATCACGAGCTGCTTGGGCGGGGGCGCGTCCGCGGGGCCGCCGAGCGCGTACAGCTTGTCGGAGGCCGTCGAGGCGCCCGGCGTGCTCGGGGTGGCGAACCACTTCTGGACGGTGGTGCCCGGCCGGTCGAACACCTCGTGCCGGTAGCGGGTCTCCTGGACCTCCTCGCCGGGCGCGGACGCGACGAGCGCGGACAGGCCCGCCTCGCTCACGACCTCGGGGTCGAGCGGCCAGATCCACTGCGTCCTGCGCTCGGGCAGCGGGACCGACCACTGCAGGATGTTGGTGTTGGTCGTTGTGTAGGAGATGTCGTCGGTCCGCCACGAGGCCCGCCAGTTCATGTACTTCGTGTACGGCCCGGCGTGCACGTCGAGGTCGACCCGGTGGAGCTGGCGCTCGGTCACCTTGTACCGCATCGAGTCAGGGACGCGCCCGTCGGCGGACGGCCGGAACACGTACGAGTACGGCGTGTTGGGCGTGCCCTCGACCCGGACGGTCACCCTGCCCCGGCCGGCCTCCTCGCGGATCTTCAGGCCCTCGGCGTTGGAGACGTAGGCGACGGGGATGTTGACCGGCTGGAACGGGCCGCTGAACGGCTTCTGCGAGATGGGCAGCGGGATCGGGCAGGCGGCGGCCTTCTCGTTGAAGGCCAGGACGCCGGCGGCGCCCGCGTCCCTGATCGGGCCCACCCGCTCGATCTGCAGGCCGCACGCCACCCCGAAGATGCCCTCGGCGGGCTCGGCGTCGATCAGCACGAGCGCGCCGCGCAGGTCCTTGCCCGCGAGGTCCTCGGGACGGCCCTTGCCTGCGTCGACCACCCGCAGGTCCTTGGTGCCCTCGAACGGGACGTACCCGGGGTGGATCTCGCCGGAGTCGATCGTGCGGACCCGGGTGACCGGGTGCAGGGTCGTGCGCTTCGGCGTGCGCATGGTCATGGTGACCTCGGGCACGCCCAGCTCCCACTGGCCGGCGAAGCGGAAGCCGCCCTTGGTGACCTTCTTCGTCGGCAGCGCCCACACCTTCTCCCAGCCGCCGAGCGGGCGGCCCGACAGCAGCGTGCCGCCGAAGACCTTGCCGTTGGGCAGGGAGCGCTGGAAGAAGACGTCGTAGGTGTTGTTCAGCGGCTGCGCGGTCTTCGGCGCGCTGAAGCTGACCTCGGTGGCCTTGCGGGCGTCGAGGGTGATCTCCATGTCGCCGGTGACGGTCAGCTCGGGCTCGAACAGCCACGCCCGGTTGGCGCGGTCGTCGGCGTCCACCCAGTCGAGCACCTGCAGCAGGCTGACGGTGCCGGCCGGGACGCGGCTCACGACCAGGCCCACGTCGTCGATGCGGTTGGGGCCGAGCTCGCCCTTGTTGCCGTCGACGTCCAGGACGCTCATGGCCGACGGGGTGCGCGGCTTGCCGTCCCGGTCGACGGTGTGGATGGTCAGGTCGTACTTGGGGACGTCCCGCACCGCGCCGAGCGGCGTGCTGAGCCGGACGCCGTCCGCCTCGGCCGTCACGGCCCCGCTGTAGGTGCCGACGGGCAGCTCGGCCGGGTCGAGGGTGACGGTGGTGGCGGCGGTGCCGCCGGCGGGGACGGTCAGCGCCGCGTCGGCGAGTACCGGCTTCGCGGCGCCCATCGTCGCCTTCAGCGTGAGCGTGACGGGCCGGTCGCCCAGGTTGCGGTAGGAGATCTCGCCGGTCTTCGGGGCGCTGCCGGTCTCCAGCAGGCCGAAGTCCACGCCGCCGCTCGTCGCGAACACCTGCTGCCTGGTCGCGCGGTCCAGGTCCACCCGGCCGGCGCCCTGCTCGTAGACGGTGAAGCCGTCGTCCTTGGAGGTGGACATCAGGGCGGCCTTGAGCTGCTGGGCCGTCCAGTCCGGGTGCTGCTGCGCCATGATCGCGACCGCGCCGGCCACGTGCGGCGTGGCCATGGAGGTGCCGGAGGCGCCGGTGTAGTGGTCGTCCACCGGGGAGCCCATGGCGGTGCCGGCCGCCCGCGCGGCCACGATGTCCACGCCGGGCGCGGCGATGTCGGGCTTGAGCCCGCCGCCGGGGCGCGGCCCGCGGCTGGAGAACGCGGCGAGCCGGTCGCTCTTGTCCACCGCGGCCACGGTCAGCGCCGCGTCGGCCGCGCCGGGCATGCTGATCGTCTCGGCCTCGTACAGGTTGCCCGCGGCGACCACGAACAGGGTGCCGGTCTCGGCGGTCAGGTCGTTCACGGCCTGGCTGAGCGGGTCGGTGCCGTCGCTGGGCGGGCCGCCGAGGCTCATGCTGACGGCCTTGGCGCCGCTGCGCGCGGCCCACTCCATGCCCTCGATGATCCACGACTCCTGGCCGGAGCCGGTGTTGTCGAGCACCTTGCCGACGACGAGCTGCGCGCCCGGGGCGACGCCCTTGAACCTGCCGCCCGAGGCCGCGCCGGTGCCGGCGATGGTCGAGGCGACGTGGGTGCCGTGCCCGTGCCCGTCCTGGACGGGCTGGTCGGGGACGAACGACTTGCTGTCGGCGATCCTCCCGGCCAGGTCGGGGTGGCCGGTGTCGGCGCCGGTGTCCAGGACGGCGATCTTCACGCCGGCCCCGTCCTGGCCGCGTTCCCACGCCTTCGGGGCGCCGATCTGCGGGACGCTCACGTCCAGGTCGGCCTTGACCTTGGCGTCCAGCCACAGCTTGGCGATGCCGCCGCGCAGCGTGCCGGGCGACTTGGCCAGGCCCTCGCCGGCGGGCCGCC
Organism: Nonomuraea sp. NPDC005730; assembly: GCF_040630865.1. Lineage (NCBI taxonomy): Bacteria > Bacillati > Actinomycetota > Actinomycetes > Streptosporangiales > Streptosporangiaceae > Nonomuraea > Nonomuraea sp. NPDC005730. The sequence goes on along the minus strand of NZ_JBEXYK010000006.1, from coordinate 204,904 downwards.
CGCCGCGCACGGCGTCCCAGAACGCGCCCGCCTCGGCCTTGGTGACGTCGAGGGCGGAGGCGTGGATGCTCTCCAGCGTCCGGGTGGGCTCGCTGGCGGGGACGGCGGCGGCCGAGCGCCTGACCGCGGCCTCGGCCTGGTCGCCCGGGTACTGCACGATGACCGGCAGCCGCTTGGCCACGTCGTCGGAGTAGCCGTTCTCGGCCAGGTACTTGACGTCGAACAGCCGCCTGTCCACCAGCCCCGCCTGGACGGCGGAGACCGCGTCGTCCGGCAGCACGAAGACGCCGTCCGGGGTGAACTGGGTGAACAGGTTGATCCGGCGGCCGTCCTGGCGCGTGCCGGGGGCCGGCTCGACGCGGTACCGGCCGGCGGCGGACCTCGTGAGCTGGACCTTGTCACCCGTGATCAGCGTGACGACGACCTTCTGGGCGCGCACCCCGGACAGGGTGACGTCCTTGGCGGCCTGCGCGGGGGCGGCGGGTGCGGCGGGTGCGGCGGGTGCGGCGGGTGCGGCGGGGGTGCCGGAGGCGCCGGGGGCGGGGGTGTCCGGCGTCGCGGCGGTCGCCGGTCCGGCGGTCAGCACGCCGGCGAGCGCGGTGACCGCGGTCAGCAGGACGCCTGTCCGGCGCGCCAGCGGGGGGCGGGGCAGTGCCATGGTGGCCTTTCTGGCGGGGAGGGGTTCGGACGGCGGCGGTGGGCTCATGGCCCGGAAGGGAAGGAACCGTCCGTGAGGGTGCGGACGGGCTCGTGGCCGTCCTGAAGGGGTCAGACGGGTTCGAAGCCGTCCGGCGGGCGGGGAGGCTCCGGGGTCTCCTCGTGCGGAGAGGGGACGTCGGGGGCCGGGTCGTCCGGGTCCGGCCGGTCGGGGTCTTGGATGGTGTCGGACATGCCGAAAGTTTCGCGGCAGACGTATGGGGTGGGGTATGGGGTGCCCCATGGGGAAAAATCCCCATTTTGTGAGTCAGTCGCTGGGGAGGAGGTGACGGGCCAGCTCCGTCCGCGACCGCGCCCCCACCTTGCGCATGGCCGCGCTCACGTGCTTGTCCACCGTCTTCGGCGACAGGAACAGCTCCCTGGCGATCTCCTGGTTGGTCAGCCCCTCGGCCGCCAGCCGGGCCACCTGCTCCTGCCGGGCCGACAGGGCGTGGTCGTTCCCCGCCTGCGGGGGCGCGCTCTGCGCCACCGGGCGGACGCCCCACCTGCGGCCCAGCCCGGTCGCGCGGTCGAGGTCCCAGCGCGCCCCGAGGTCGGCGTACACCGTGACGGCCCGGCCGAGCCGGGCGGCGGCCTCGGGGTCGTCGAGGGCGAACAGGCAGGCGGCGGCCTGCTCGCTCGCCTGCGCGGCCTCGTACCGCGCCGGGACCGTCTCGAAGTCGTCGGCGGCGGCGGTGAACTCGGCCGCGGCCCGCGCCCACTGCTCACCGGCGGCCGCCAGCAGGCCACGGGCCTGCGCGAGGGCGGGCCCGGCCAGCGGCGCGTCGCGCCCGGCCAGCCGGGCGGCGTGCCGCGCGACGACGTCGGCGGCCTGCTCAGGACGGCCCGCCACGAGCAGCGCCTCGGTCAGCGCGGGCAGCGCGCGGACCGCCACGGGCCACAACTCGCTCGCCTCCCAGTGGCGGCCCGCCTCGACGGCCGCCTCGATCGCCGGCTCCGGCTCGCCCCGCGCGGCGCTCAACCGGAGCGACATCGCCAGCGGCAGCACCAGGTCGTCGTACTGCCCCCGGGTACGGGCCTCGGCGGCGGCGTCGAGCAGCGACGGCAGCGCGGCCTCCTGACGGCCCTGCACCGCGGCCAGGCAGGCGGTCACGATGTCGACGAGGATGCGCTCGTGCGGCTCGTCGCCGAAGTGGTCGCGCAGCTCCTGGAGCCTGGCCGGCAGCCCCTGCCAGGAGCCCTCGAAGTAGTCGGCCGCGGCCAGGTTCACCAGGCAGCGCAGTTCCAGCCGTTCGCGCAGGTCGGGCTCGGCGCCGTCCTCGACCGCCGCGGTCAGCAGCCGGCGGCCCCGCCGGTGGTGCCCGCTGAACAGGGCCGCGCCCCCGATGGAGCGGTAGGCGTTGACCTCGCGGCGCAGCAGCCGCCGCCCGCCGGTCTCCCGCAGCAGGTCGTCGGCGAGCACGGCCCAGCGCGGGTCGCCCATCACCACGAAGATCATTGCGATCTTGCCGAGCACCAGCATCCGCATGGCCGGGTCGGCGACCGCGGGCAGGGTCGCGAGCGCCCGCTCCAGCCACGACCTGCTCTCCTCCGGCGGCAGGCCGCTGGGCGGGCGGCCGACCCCGGCCATGGCCCACGCCGCCAGGCCCGGCTCGCCGGCCAGGTCGTCGGCGGCCCGCGCGAAGGCCTCGCCGATGCGGGCGCCGTCGGTGCGGGTGCGCTCCAGGTGCAGCGCGAGCAGCAGGCGCAGGTGGCCGCGGAACGGTGGCGGCACGTCCTGCTCCAGCGCGCCGGTGACCAGGTCGGCGACCGGCGGCGGGCGCAGCAGCTCCAGCGCGGCCCAGCCCAGCTTCACCGTCAGCTCGGCCCGCCGGGCGGCGGGCAGGTCGGTGCCGCGCAGGACGTCCTCCAGCAGGCGGGCGGCCTCGGCGTCGTCGCCCAGCCGGGACGCCTGCTCGGCCGCCTCGATCGCGGCCTGCACCCACTGCCCGGCCCGGCCGGCCTGGCGCAGGTGGTGGGCCAGGCGGCCCAGCGGCACCGGGCGCAGCTCGCGTACGGTGTCGGCGGCGGCGGCGTGCAGGGCCTGCCGGCGGCCGAGCGGGATCGCCTCGTAGACCGCCTGCGCCGCCAGCACGTGCCGGAACCCGACCAGGCCGCCGGTGTCGGCGAACAGCCCGGAGCCGAGCACCTCGTCGATCGCCCCGACGTCGGGGCCCGACAGCAGGGCGACGGGCACCGGGAGCTGCAGCACGGCGGCGCGCTCGGCCACCTCCTTGGCGCCGGGGGAGAGCCGGGCCACCCGTTCCTGCACCGAGGCGCGCACGCCGCTCGGCACGTCGAGCTCCTCCAGCGCCCGCCGCGCCCAGCCGCCCTCCCACCGGATCAGCGTGCCGCGGTCGCGCAGCAGCGCCAGCAGCTCCTGCACGGCCAGCGGCAGGCCGGAGGCCCGCCCGCACAGGTGCTCGGCGAACTCGGCCGTCACCTCCTCGGCGCCGAGGATCGCCGAGGCCATCACCCGGGTCTGGGCGGCGTCGAGCGGCGGCAGCACCAGGTGCTCGGCCGTGATCGTGTCGGGGGCGCGGGCCGTGATCGCCCGTACCGCCCCGGACGCCTCCTCGCTCCGGTACGTCAGCACCACCCGCAACGTGCCGGGCAACACCGACATCAGGTACGTCAGGAACTCCACCGTCTGCCCGTCGGCCCAGTGGAGGTCCTCCACCGCCAGGACGGCGGGGCCGAGCGCGGTCAGCACCTCGGCGAGCCCGCGGAAGACCCGGTGCCGCTCGGCCGCCCGGTCGTCGAGCGGCGGCGGCGTCTCCGGCAGCACCCCGGCCAGCTCGGGCAGCAGCTCGCGCAGCGCTCCCGCGACCGGCGACAGCGCCGCCCCGGCCAGCTCGGACGCCCGCCCGCGTAACGCCTCGACGACGGGCCCCAGCGGGAACGGCTCCCTGATCTGCACACAGGCCCCGCTCAGCACCCGCAGGCCCGCCACCGCGGGACCGCCGAGCAACTCGGCCGTCAGCCTGGACTTGCCGATGCCGGCCTCGCCCTCGACGACGGCCACGGCGGGCGCCTCGGCGACCAGCGCGACGAGCCGGGCGAGCTCCTTCTCCCGCCCAACCAGAACAGGAGACACCACCCGCCCAGCACGCACCCGCTCATTCAACTGCACACGAAGTCACAGATCAACGTCACAGCCCCGCGGCACGTTCGGACCGAGGGACGGGAGGAGGCGACGGCGGCCCCTGTGCTCCCGGTCCCAGGGTGTGGGGGAGAGGTGACGGCGGTCCTTGGCTCCCGTCTTGGAGGGGTCGCCGCGGGCGGGGTCAGGCGGGGGTGATGGCGTCGTAGTCGATCAGGAGGTGGCGGGGGCCGCGGAGCACCGGGCTGGGGCGGTACGGCGGCGGGTCGGCGACCAGCCGCGGATTGCGCACCCGGCGCACCAGCTCACTCAGCACGACCTGCGCCTCCAACCGGGCCAGCGGCGCGCCGAAGCAGTAGTGGACGCCGCCGCCGAACCCCAGGTGCTCGTTGGGCCGGCGGCACGGGTCGAACCGGTCGGGCTCGCGCACGTGGGCCGGGTCGCGGCTGCCCGCCGCCAGCGCCAGCACCACGGGCGAGCCGGCCGGGATGGTCACGTCGCCGACGACCACGTCGTCGAGGGTGACCCGGGAGGAGACGAGCTGCACGGGCGGCTCGAAGCGCAGCAGCTCCTCGACCGTGGTGATGACGAGGTCGGGGTCGGCGCGCAGGCGTTCCAGCAGGATGGGGTCGCGCAGCACGGTGAGCATGCCATTGGCGATGAGGTTGATCGTGGTCTCGTGCCCGGCGATGAGCAGCAGCAGGGACGTGGCGACGACCTCCTCCGGCGTCATGCGGCCGTCCGGGCCCTCGTAGGTGACGAACCCGGACAACATGTCGTCGCCCGGCTCCCGCCGCCGCGCCTCGGCCAGCCCGGCGAGGTAGCGTTCCAGGTTCTGCGACACCGCCTGGCGCTCGCGGGCCCGCTCGGCGCGGTCCTCCTCGCCCGGCCCGAGCGTCTCGACGATCTGGTCCGCCCAGGCGTGGAACTGCTGCTCGTCCTCGGCCGGCACGCCGAGCAGCCGGCAGATGACGGCGATCGGCAGCGGGTAGGCGACCTCGTCCACGACGTCGGCCCGGTTCTTGCCGGCCAGGGCGTCGATCAGCTCGGTGGTGGTGGCCAGCATCATCGGGCGCAGCCCGTCCACCACGTCCGGCGAGTGCGGCGGGCCGAAGTGGCGCATGGTCAGGCGGCGCAGCCGGTCGTGCTCCGGCGGGTCGAGCCTGATGAAGGCGGGCGCGTGCTCGGGCTCCTCCGGCGCGTTCGCCAGGTTGCGCCGGTCGGAGCTGAGCCGCGGGTCGTGCAGCAGCTCGACGATCTCCCGGTACGTGCTGACGACGTACGAGCCGTCCGCCAGCCGCGTCACCGGGTTGCGGCGCAGCTCCCCGAGGAACGGGTAGGGGTCGGCGCGGCCGGCCGGGTCGAGGATGCGCTGGAAGGCGGCGTCCGAGGTCATGTCCTGCACTCCTGTCTGGGTTCTTCCCGGGTCAGCTCTGCGGCGCGTGCAGCAGCGAGGCGCGCCGCTCGGCCGGGTCGTGGCCGGTCACCACGACCGTCGCCCCCTCGGCCGCGACCAGCCGCTCGGGCACCCGGGCCGGTACGGGCCGCGCCTCCCCCCGCATGTCCATGTGCCGGAAGGCGGGCGGGAAGGGCGTGGCCCGCTCGATCAGCCGCTGGTAGAACTCCAGCCACATGCCCTGGTCGAAGGTGACCGCGGCGGTGATCCGGCCCTTGTAGCCGTAGACGGCGACGAAGCGGCCCTCGTCCGTCGAGCCCTGGGTGACGACGAGCTCGTCGGCGAAGGTGGGCACGCCCACCGACTTGATGTTGACCCCGAACTGGCTGGACCAGAACACCGGCACCGACAGGTGCGGCCAGCGGTGGGTCTGGTCGCTGACCATGTTGTGGGCCGCGATCTCGGCCTGGGTGACGGCGTTCCCCCAGTGCTCCAGCGTCATGAACTGGTACTGGTACAGCGGGTGCGGGAAGCGGGCGATGTCGCCGGCGACGAAGACGTCGTCGGTCACCAGGCCGTTGGTGTCCACGGCGCGGCAGCCGGCGTCGCAGGCCACGCCCCACACGCCGGCGGCCAGCCCCGAGTCGAGCAGCCATTCGACGTTGCGCACCGAGCCGAGCGCTACGACGGCGACCTCGGCCTCGACGGTGCTGCCGTCCGACAGACGGGCGCCGCGCAGCCGCCCGTGCCCGTCGCCCTCCAGCGAGGTGACCGTGGTGCCGCACCGCAGGTCCACGCCGTGCTCGCGGTGGAGCCGGGCGGCGACGTCGCCGATCACGCCGCCGAGGGCGTTGACGAGCGGGGCCGGGCCGCGTTCGACGACCGTCACGGGCAGGTCCAGCTCGCGGCAGACCGAGGCGATCTCGCTGCCGGTGAACCCGGCGCCCAGGATGAGCACCCGGTTGGGGCGGGCGGCCAGCGCCTCCCGCAGCCCGGCGGCGTCCCGCATCGAGCGCAGCGTGTGGACGCCCTCCAACCGGGCCTCCTCCTCGTGCGGCCAGGGCCGGGCGCGGGTGCCGGTGGCCAGCAGCACCCGGTCGAAGCCGACCTCCCGGCCGTCGGCCAGCAGGACGCGCTTGCCGGCCACGTCCAGGCCGGTCGCCCGGGTGCCCCACAACCATTCGGCCTCGACCTCGCGCAGGTGGGGCAGCATGACGTGGTCGGGCGCCACCTGCCCCATGAGCACCTGCTTGGACAGCGGCGGCCGGTCGTACGGCTCGGCGGGCTCGTCGCCGATCACCGTCAGCGATCCGGTGAAGCCCTCCCGCCTGAGCACGCCGGCGGCCCGCGCCCCGGCCAGGGACGCGCCGACGATGACGATGCGCCCGTCGGTCATCCCGCGCGCCGGCGGGCCGGGCGGCTCGGGCGTGAGCCGGGTGGCCGTCCAGTCGAGGTGGATGGCCTGGACGGGGCAGGCCGCCGCCGCGCGCAGCACGTGCTCGCGCCGCTCGTCGCCGGGGTCGAGGTCGTACAGGAGGGACTCCTCGCGCATGGTGAAGACGTCGGGCGCGAGGAAGGCACACTGCCCGTACCCCTGGCAACGCGTCAGATCGACGACGACTTTCACCGGCCATCCCCCCGTCGAGCGAGCCGCGCGCCCGCTCCCCGGTCGGCGCGCCCGGCCCGGACTGGCCTACCCCCGCCGTCCGCGCCCGTAGCCTGCGCGCGGCGATCCTGCCCTGCTCTTTAGGCGGTACGGACGGTCTTTAGGCGGTACGGACGGAAATCACGCCCCTCCCGGACGGCCCCGCTCGCCGAGGAGACCCGGCGCCGTAACCGGGCCGTCGAGCAGTCGGTAGGCATTTGTCAGTGATCGCCGATAACGTTCCGCGCAACGTGGCGGCGGGAGATCCGCGCCGCGACACATTCCCATGGCTTGACGGCATGGCTTCATGCCATGGCTGCACGACGAGAGGCGGCGGCAATTGGGTTGGCTGGCGGCGGGCGACGCGTACGAGGTCGCCCTGATAGAAGGCCGGGTCACGGCCAGGGCCACGTCCGGCCGCTCGGCCGGGCGGCAGCTGAAGACGCTGCCGAAGGCGGTGCGCGAGCACCCCGAGGCGGACCGGCTGCGCCGCTTCGCCGAATGGCTCGACCGGCACGCCGCGTCCTGCGTGGCGCACGTGGACGCCTGGATGGTGTCCTCGCTGCCGGTGCCGACCGAGCTGATCGCCCGGGTGTGGCCGGACGAGGCGTGGCGGACGGCGCTGCGTGACGTGGCGGTCGTCGGCGACGAGCCCGACGAGGTGGGCTTCCTGCGCGACGCGACCACCTCCGGCGAGCTGCGCATGGTCAACCTCGACGGCGAGACCGTCAGGCTCGCCCCGCGCACGGTGACGCTGCCGCACCCGGTGCTCCTGCCCGACCTCGACGACCTGCGCGAGTTCGCCGCCGAGCTGGGCATCACGCAGAAGGTCGAGCAGATCCACCGGGCCATCTGGCGCAAGCCCGCCGACCAGGGCGAAGGGGTGCGCCAGGTGAAGGACTTCGCGGGCGGCACGTACGCCTCCAGGTTCGGCGTGGCGGCCCGCGCCACCCAGCTCGGCTACCGCGTCTCCGGCGGCTTCGCCACCTGCCAGGTGCGCGACGCCGGCCGGCTCACCGAGGCCGCCGTCTGGATCGGCGAGCCCTACTGGGACAGCGAGACGTCCACGGGCGATCTCACCTGGCGCGACCAGGACGGCCGGACGCTCACGCTGCGCGAGGTCGGCCCGGTCGCCTGGTCGGAAGGCATGAGGATGGCCGCCGCGCTGCACGCCGGTCGGCAGGTCGAAGAGGGGAAGAGCGCATGACCGGCAACATCTCGGAGAACGCCGAGGCGCGGGAGCTGCTCGACGCCGGCGCGGTGCTGCCGGCCGGCACCGAGGGCGCGGGGGAGCGGGCCGTGCCGCTGGTCGCCCGCGCCTACCGGCACCCCGGCCTCGACGACCGGGTGATCGTGCGCCTGGTCACCGAGGAGCTGAGCGCCGCCGAGGACGCGGTGGGCGGCTTCCTCGGCCTGGTGCCCGAGGGCGAGTCCGCGGTGGTCGGCCTGGGCCTGCGGCGCTCGCTCGGCTTCCCCGAATGGGTGCTGGTCCACCACCCGCGGGACGGGCACCACGCCCTGGCCGTCGTGCCGGAGCTGGAGCGCGTCGCCCGGCAGGCCAGGACCAAGCCCAAGATGGCGCTCGACGCCTACCAGCGCCTGGCCGGGCAGCTCGCCGCGTCCGTCCCGCACTTCCTGCCGACCTTCTACGAGCAGGCCGCCCGCGTGTTCGCCGCGGCCGACAACGCCCAGTACGCCGGGCAGCTCTTCTCCGCCGCCCGCCGGGCCGAGGCCCAGCACGGCCTCGCCGTGGACGACGACCGGCTCGACGCGGTGTTCCTGGAGTTCGCGCTGGCCGGGGCGCTGCCGGTCAAGGTGCTGTCCGGGTACGCCAAGGAGCTGACCGCCCGCCTGCCCGCCGGGGAGGCGCTGACCAGGTACGCGCGGCTGTGCGTACGCAGGACCGCCGGCGGCCTGGCCCCCTCGGCGCAGATGGCCGCCGACATCCGCAGGCTCGCCAGGGCCGCCGGCGTGGACGCCGAGGCGGCCGAGCAGGACTACCTGGCCGAGGTGCTGGCGCTGCCGGCCGCCATGCAGGCCCCGACCGGCTGGTGGAAGTCCCACGCCCCGGCCGTCGCGGCGCTGGCCAGGCAGCGGCCCGAGCTGCGGGGCACGCTGCTGAACGTCATCCCCGACAGCCACGACCGGGAGCTGCCGGGCATCTGGCTCGAGATCCTGGAGAGCGCGGGCGCGACCGCCGGCCTGCACACCGACGTGCCCGAGGCGGAGCGCTCGGCCGACGGCGCCGCCGGCTGGCTGCGCAGGTTCCTCGCCGCGCGGCAACGGGCCTGGGGCGTCGCGCCGCACCTGCCCGCGCTGCACGCCCTGATCGAGCGCATGGCCGACCGGCTGCGCGCCGAGCTGGCCGCGACCGGCGCGACGATCGCGGTCGACGACGACGCCGACCTGATCGACCTGCTGCTGGCCCGCGGCATCCCCGTGGCCGACCCCGGCGACGGCGCCCGGCTGCGGCTGGCGCACTGGGCGGGGCACGACGACCGGCGCGACCTGCTCGCCCTGGCCGCCGACGGCCGCTTCCACACCGCCTTCCGGCGCGGCGCCGACCACCTCGACGCCGACGACGAGGGCAGGGCGACCGTCCGGGCCCTGGCCGCCTCCCCGGGCGGGCGTCCGCTGCTGGCCGAGTGGGTACGCCTGGTCGCCCGCCGTTCGGCCGCCGCCGGCCTGCCCAACCTGCCCGACGCCCTGCGCCGCCTGTCCTGGTTGCCCGGCGAGGCCCTGGCCCTGGCCGAGGGCGAGGTGCGCCGGGCGGTGACCGACGCCGACGTGGCCGGGGTGCTGGCCCGCGCCCTGCGGTCCGGCATCATCGACGAGCTGGGCTGGCCCGCCTTCGAGCAGGCCGCCACCCAGCTCGTGCCGGAGAAGGACATCGACGACCTCGTCGTCTGCGACGCCTGGCCCAACCTGGTCGTCGCGGGCACCGCGCAGGCCCGGGTGCTCTCGGCCGACGGCGTCCTGCTCACCCACGACCTGCGCGTCCCCAGGGACGACACCTGGAGCGATCCCGGCTTCCACTACGTGGACGGCGAGCTGCTCGTCTACTGGGACTCCCGCGACCGCGCCAACGGCCTGCGCGGCTACTGGCACACCTCCGCCGACCGGGTGCGCGACCTGGACGGGAAGGACCGGAGCCGGGGCACGCGGCTGGACTACTACCAGGGCGACGACCCGGTCAGCCTGGCCGTGCCCGGCGGCGGCCGGACCACCGGGTACGGCGTGCTGCACGCCGGTGACACGGCCGTCCCCGACGAGCGGCACCTGCTCACCGACGGCACGTCGTTCTGGACGTGGAGCTGGTCGGAGCACGACAGCGGCTGGTACGAGTTCGACCCCGCCGGCGGCGGCGTCGGCAGGAAGTCGCTGCCCGGCTTCCTCGCCGACACCCCGTACGTCCGGCCCGCCGAGGGCTGGCTGCTGCCCGCACCCTCCGACGAGCCCACTCCGGTCGGCGCCCCCGTGAACGGCCTGTACGGCCTGCGCGTGGTCAGGCTGCCCGACGGCTCCCACCGCGCGGAGGACCTGTCCGGGATCTCGGTGACGCTGCCGCCGGACGCCGGCGTGCCGGTGCGGGTGCTGACGTTCCCGGGCACCGAGCGGGCCTGCGCCGTCGTGCGCACCAGCTACCGGATCAGCCTCGTGGACGGTGACGGCGTCGTCCTGGCCGAGTACCGGACCGACTTCAAGCCGGGCGCCTTCGGCGCGGGCACGCCCATCCTGCCGCCCGAGCGCTACTGGTACTGCCTGCGCCCGCGCGACCTCGATGGCTCGGCGGCGCTGCGCCGCGCGGACCGCGAGACCGCCGCGGCCCTGCTCGAAGCGGCCGCGCCAAACGGCGCCGACCTGGCGGCGGCCGTCCGCGCGCTGCTGCCGGGCATCACCCACGAGGCACTGGTGCAGGGCGTGGCCGGGATCGTCGGCTTCGCCGCCACCCAGCAGGACGCGGTGCGCGCCGTCGTGGCCAACCTCAACCGCGCGCTGGCCGGCGACCCGGCCGCGGAGCGGGGCCCGTCCGGTCCCACCGACCTGCTGCTGGACGAGGCCATCAACGGCATCGGCGACGGCCGCGGCTACCACCGTCACAACGCCGACGCCGCCTTCCAGCAGATCCGCGCGGTGGGCCGGGCCGTGACCGCCGGGCAGGACCGTCCGCAGGTGGCCAACCACCTCCGCCTGCCCGGACTGCCGGCCTCCGGCCTGCGCTGGGAGCGCCTGCTCGACCACTGCGCCGCGGTGGCGTACCGGTGCGCGGCGCCCACCACCCCGGCCGAGCACCGGGACGCGCTGGGCGTGCTGCTGGGCGAGCTGCGCGACGGCGGCCTGCCGGTCGCGGCCGGCTCGTCCCGCTGGCGCCGCATGACGGTGACGCTCAGGCGCGAGCACCTGACAGGCGCGGACGGCGCCCCGGCGGAGGGCTCGCTCTCGGGCGTGCTGCCGCTGGGCGGCGGCGCGTTCGTCGCCTTCCTCGACCTGCTGGAGACGGACGTCGACGGGCTCGAATGGACGGCGCTGTGCCACGACCCCGCCGGGGCGTTCGAGGTGCCCGCGCCCTACACGGCCCGCGACTCCTCGCCCGTCGGCGGGGACCGGGAGGCGGGCTGGCTCACGGCGTTCCTCACCGAACTGGCCGCGCGCGGCCCGGCCCCCTGGCACGACGCCGCCGCCGAGGAGTTCGCCCGGCTCACCGGGGTCTCCCGGACCGCCGCGCGGCTGGTCGTGGCCGGGTTCCCGCAGGTGGACACCTACGAGCGGACCTTCCTCGACAAGGAGGCCCGCGCGACGATCGGCGTCAAGGTGGCCGAGGCCGCCGTCGCGAAGGACGAGCTGCGCGCCCTCGGCCCCGGCGTGCGGCAGGCCGTCACCGCGGCGCTGCTGCCCGCCGACCCGGCCCGCCTGTGGACCGACGGCCCCGACGCGGCCGCCGCCGCGCGGGTCTGGAACGAGCACGTCGGGCAGCGGCTCGCGCTGCCCGAATGGCTGCTCGGCGAGGCCGCCCGCACGCTGCGCACCGTCGAGGGGGACCCGGCGCACGCCCTGCGCACGATGCTCGACCCCGCCGCCGCTCCCGAGCTGAGCGTGGACCTGGAGTGGGAGGTGCGCGGCGACCGCGTCCACCCCGTCGGCCAGGGCACCGGGTTCGGCGGGCGGTCCCTGGTCACGGCCGTCACCACGGCCGCCTGGCTGGCCCACCGGCTGCCGGCCGGGCATCCGCTGCGCGCCGGCCTGCCCGCCGCGCTGTCGGCGGTCCGCGACCGGCTCGCCCACCCCGGGTTGCTGATCGACCTCGACGAGTACGTCGGCCTGCCCGCGTTCAAGAAGGTCGCGGGCACGCCGACCGAAATCGGCGACGGCTACGAGCGGTACGGCGCCGTCGTCATGGCCACCTACGACAGCCAGCCCTCGCCCGCCATCCGCCCCCACCTGCTCGACGCGGCCGGCGAGGACCCCTACCTGCGGGCCCTGATCGGGCTCAACGGCTCGTTCCCCGCCGTGTCCGCGCTGCGCACCGCCCTCGACCCGCGCTTCGCGGCGCTGCTGGCCGACCCCGGCGACCCCGCCCAGGGCGGCCGGGACGCCGACGGCACCTGGTGGCCGCAGGACCCCACCCGCTCGGTGCCCGACCTGGTGGTGGACGTCGCCAAGGCGCACGGGCTCGGCGAGGACGCCGCCGCCGTCTACCTGATGTTGCTGGCCATGCCCGACCCCACCGACCGCAACACCGCCCGGTGGACCGGCTGGAAGCCGGCCCGGCTCAAGGCGGCGCGGGCCGAGCTTGCCCGCACCGACCTGGTCGTCCAGGCCGTGCGCGCCCGCGCGGGACGCTCGTTGTTCCTGACCGGCGGCTGGTCGGAGGAGCGCACGCCGCGGCTCCCGCTGGAGCAGTGGAAGCTCCCCCTGTTCCAGCCGAACGCGGGCCTCGGCGGCCTCCTCGTGCCCGGCGAGCCCGCGGCCGACCTGTACGCCAGGGCCTGGCGGCGCGTCCAGGACGGCGACGTGCCCCGGTTCGAGCAGCTCGACGTCAAACGCGGCCGCCGCCGCTGACCCTGTCATCACCACACGAAGGACACGAAACCCCATGACCCTCACCGACGAGGCGACCCCCGCCACGCAGGTGGTCTCCGCCGAGCAGCGGTACGCCACCGAACTGGCCTTCCTCGCCGCCCACGACGACGGCCCCCGCCCGCCCGGCTGGCTGCTGACGCCGCGCGCCGTCGTGACCTTCATCTGCGGCAGCGGCGAGGAGACGCTCTCCCTGCCCGCCCGCGACGGCCTGCCGTCCAGGCTCAAGGTGGCGGCCAAGTTCGTCGGCGAACGCGCGCTGGTCGAGCGCTGCGTCGTGACGCTCGCCGGCGAGCGCGGCCTGCTGCTGGTCGGCGAGCCCGGCACGGCCAAGTCGATGTTGTCGGAACTGCTGGCCGCGGCGGTCTGCGGCACCAGCGCGCTCACCGTCCAGGGCACCGCCGGTACCACCGAGGACGCCTTCCGCTACGGCTGGAACTACGCGCTGCTGCTGGCCCAGGGGCCGAGCCGGGGCGCGCTGGTGGACTCCCCGGTGCTGACCGCCATGCGATCGGGGCGGGTGGCCAGGGTCGAGGAGATCACCCGCTGCCTGCCCGAGGTGCAGGACGCGCTGGTGTCCATCCTGTCCGACCGGCGGGTCAGCGTCCCCGAGCTGGCCGGCACCGGCGACGCGCAGGTGGCCGCCGTCCCCGGGTTCACGGTGATCGCCACGGCCAACCTCCGCGACCGCGGCGTGTCGGAGATGTCGGCCGCGCTCAAGCGGCGCTTCAACTTCGAGACCGTCGATCCCATCTCCGACGCCGCGGCCGAGACGTCCCTGGTGCGGCGGCAGGCCACGGCGGTCGTCCAGCGCGCCGGCGCCGGGTTCGCCGTGGACGACGCGGTGCTGGAGGCGCTGGTCACGGTCTTCCGCGACCTGCGTACCGGACGGTCCGGCGAGGGCTGGGACGTGGAGCGGCCGGGCACCGTGATGTCCACCGCCGAGGCGGTGCAGGTGGCGGCCTCGCTCGGCGTCGCGGCCGCGTACCTGCCGGGCGGCGACGTCCTCGACCTGGTGCCGGGCCACCTGCTGGGCGTCGTGCGCAAGGACGACCCCGCCGACCACGGACGGCTGCTCGGCTACTGGGACGGGCCGGTGCGGCGGCGCGCCGAGGACGGCTCGGCCATGTGGCGCCGCCTCTGGGACCTGCGGGAGAACCTCCGTTGATCCTCCACACGCCGGGCCCGATCGACCCGGCCGACCCGGCCGATCCGCGGGTGGCGGTGGCCGGGCTGGCCGCCGCGACCCGGCCGTATCTGGTGGGGGTGCGGCACCACAGCCCGGCCCTGGCCGTGGTGCTGCCCGAGCTGCTGGAGGCGGCCGGCCCGGAGACGGTGTGCGTCGAGCTGCCCGCCGACTTCCAGCAGTGGCTGCCCCACCTGGCCGACCCGGCCACCGTCGCCCCGGTCGCCCTGGCCGGGAACGGCGCGGACGGGCTCGGCTTCTACCCGTTCGCCGACTTCTCCCCCGAGCTGGTGGCGATCCGGTGGGCGGTCAAGCGCGGCGTGGAGGTGCTGTGCTGCGACCTCCCGCTGTCGGACCAGGGCCGGCTGGCCGCCGGGCCCGAGGCCGAGGCAGACGGCGCGCCCCGCTTCGCCGACGCGCTGGCCGCCTCGGGCACCGGGCGGGCGGGCGACGACATGTGGGACCGGGCCGTCGAGGTCCTGGCACCGGGCTGCGAGCCGGAGTCCGTCCGCCGGGCCGCGCTCGGCGTCGGCTGGGCGCTGCGGCGCGACGCGGCGGCGGGTGGCGGCGTCCAGGCCAGGGACCTGGCACGGGAGGCGCACATGCGGCGCGTCGTGTCCGCCGCCGCGGCCGGTGGACGCCGGGTCGCCGCGGTCGTGGGCGCCTTCCACGCCCCCGCCCTGCTCGTCGCCGGCGAGCCCCCCGGGCCCGCCGCCGCCCCCAGCGCCTCCGCGACCCCCTCCGCCCCCGCCGGGTCGCAGGCCGTCACCTCGCTGGTGCCCTACGCCTTCGACCTGCTCGACTCCCGGTCCGGCTACCCGGCCGGGATCCGCGACCCACGCTGGCAGCAGGCGGTGTTCGAGGCGGACGGCGTACCGGACCGGGTCAGGGACGGCGCCGCCCGCGCGATCACCGACCTGTGCAGGGAACTGCGGGCCGCCGGGCACACGGCGGGCACCGGCGAGGCCGTCGAGACGCTGCGCCTGGCGTGCGACCTCGCCCGCCTGCGCGGCCTGCCCGCCCCCGGCCGTGGCGAGCTGCTGGAGGCGGTGACGACCGTCCTCGGCCAGGGCGAACCCCTGGGCCGCGGCCGCGCGCTGGCCAAGGCGCTCGACACGGTGTTCGTCGGGACGGCCAGGGGCCGCACCGCCCCCGGCACGCCCCGGTCGGGGCTCGGCCCCGCCGTCGAGGAGGAGCTGGCCGCGCTCAGGCTGCCCTGCCCGGACGACCCCGAGCCGCGCGAGGTACGCCTCGACCCGCTCCGCTCCGACCTGGACGCGCGCCGGGAGGTGCTGCTGCGGCGGCTGCACGTCTGCGGCGTCGGCTACGGCGAGCCGATCCAGGTCGCGGGCACCGGCGACGCCACCGCGCTCAGCACCAAATGGCGCCTGTCCTGGACGCCCGCCGTCCCCGCGCTGCTGGACCTGGCCGGCGTCCGCGGCGTGACCGCGGCCCAGGCGGCGGCGGGCACGCTGCGGGAGACCTACCGGCGCGAGTCCGCGGACGGCGGGCCCACCTGCCGCACCATCCTCGACGGGCTGCGCGCCGCCGCCCGCTGCGACCTGCCGGAGCTGGTCGGGCAGCGGCTGGCCGACGCCGCCGGCACGCTGCCCGCCACGGCCACCCTCCCCGAGCTGCTCGACGCCCTCGACCTGCTGGAGGCGCTGCGCCGCGAGCACCTTCCCGGCACCACGCCGCAGGGCCGCGAGCAGGCGGGCGAGCTGGCCGCCACGCTGCTGGAGGCCGCGGTCCGGTCGTTGCCCGGACTCGCGGGCAGTGACCGGCCCGAGGACGCGGTCGCGCTGGTCGCGCTCGCCACGCGGGCCGGGGAGGACCGGCTGGGCCTGCGGCTGGACGACGCGCTGGGCGCGCTCGCGAGCACCGGGGCGCCGCTCGTCCAGGGGGCCGCGCTGGCCGCCCGCCTGCTGCTCGACCTGGACGGTCCCGAGCTCCTGGGCGCGCGGGCGGCCGGCTGGATCGACACCGCCACCACCCCGGACGGCCGCCGCCGGCTGAGCCTGCTGCTGACCGGCGTGCTCACGGCCGCCGGACCGCTGCTCCAGGCGGCGCCCGCCGCGCTCGGCCCGCTGATGGACCGGGTGGACGAGCTGGCGGACAAGGAGTTCCTCGACCGGCTGCCCGCCCTGCGCGGAGGGTTCGACACGCTCGCCCCGGCGGCGCGCGGCCGGCTGCTGGCGGCGGTGTCCGAGCGGCTCGGGGACCGTCCGGACCTGACGCTGGACGCGCCGCCCGACCTGCTGGCCGCCTGGACCGCCGCCGACCTGGCCGGCCTGACCGCCCTGCGCACCCTCGGCCTCCTCACCCCGCACGACGCCCCGGCCCCGCACGACGCCCCGGCCTCTGGTCCGGCCTCGTATGACGGACCGGTCCCGCCGGTGTCCGCGCGGCGGGCGGAGGGCGGGCCGCGGATCGGCCCCGCCGACCGGTGGCGGCTGCTGCTCGGACGGGAGCGCGAACGGCTGCCCGCCGGCGCCCGCCCGTACGCCCGCGCCCTGGACGAGCTCTACGGCGCCGGCCGCGGCGAGGGCGCCGACGACTTCGAGCAGCAGGGCGACACCGGAGGCCAGGGCGACCCGTTCCCCACGGCCCGCGAATGGGCCGACGAGCTGGAGTCCCTGTTCGGCGGCGACGTACGCGAGGAAGTGCTGGCCAGGGCCGCCGACGCCGGACGGCACGACGTGCTCGCCGAGCTGGACCCCGCCGCCGTGCGGCCGTCCGTCGAGCTGCTGACGTCCGTGCTGTCCCTGGCCGGCGGGCTGCCCGAGCAGCAGGTCGCCAAGCTCAGGCCGCTCGTCCGCCGCCTGGTCGCCGAGCTGACCCGCGAGCTGGCGACCCGGCTGAGACCCGCGCTGACCGGCCTGGCCAACCCGCGCCCGACCAGAAGGCCCGGCGGCCGGCTCGACCTGCCGCGCACGCTGCGCGCCAACCTGGCCCACACCCGCCGCCTCGACGACGGGCGGCTCGTGGTGGTGCCGGAACGGCCGGTGTTCAGCACGCGGGCCAGGAAGGAGGCCGACTGGCGGCTGATCCTCGTGGTCGACGTGTCGGGGTCGATGGAGGCCTCGGTCGTGTGGTCCGCGCTGACCGCCGCCGTCCTCGCGGGCGTGCCGACGCTCTCGACGCACTTCCTGACCTTCTCCACCCAGGTGATCGACCTGACCGACCGGGTGGAGGACCCGCTGTCGCTGCTGCTCGAAGTGCGGGTCGGCGGCGGCACGCACATCGCCGCCGGGCTCGCGCACGCCCGGACGCTGGTCACCGTGCCGAGCCGTACGCTCGTGGTCGTCGTCAGCGACTTCGAGGAGGGCTACCCGGTGGGCGGCCTGCTCGCGGAGGTGCGCTCGCTGGCCGGGTCCGGAGTCCACCTGATGGGCTGCGCGGCGCTCGACGACCAGGGCGTGCCCCGTTACTCGCTGCCCATCGCCCAGCAGCTCGTCGCGGCCGGCATGCCGGTCGCCGCGCTCAGCCCGCTCGCCCTCGCCCGCTGGGTGGGGGACCGCCTCCGGGGAGAAGTCCGGTGAACACCTCTGCAACGCTCCCGCCCGCCGCGCCGCACGTGGTGGCCGCCGCCGTCGACGGCCTGACCAGCAGGTTGCGCAAGAAGCTGGACGCGGCCGTCGGCCAGTACGCCGCCCTCGACCGGGTGGCCGACGGCACCGACGTGGTGGTCACCTGCGGCGCGGACGCGGTGGTCACGCTGTCGCCGGGGCCGTCGGGGGTGATCGCGGAGGAGGGGCAGGCCCGCTGCTCCTGCCTCCTCGCGCCCCGCTGCCTCCACCGCGCCGCCCTCCTCACCGCCTGCCCTCTGGCCGACCCGGCCGACACCCTGCCCCCGGACGACGAGACAGAGACGCCCTCGTCACCCCCCGGCCAACCGGACACGCCCTCCGCCGACGGACATCCAGCCCCGGCAACCGCAGAACCCGACCGGAGATCGGACGCCGACCAGGCGGGTGCCGGGTCCGGGCCGGGCTCAGGGGCCGGGCAGGTGGATGCCGGATCTGGTCGGGGCTCGGGGGAGGCGGTCGTTCCGGCCGCGGTGGTGCCGGGGGCGGCGCAGGTGGCGGCGGCCGCGGGGTTGTGGCGGGCGGCGGCCGCCGTGCTGTCGGCGGGTGTGCCGGGCGCCGGCGCGGTGCCGCAGGCTGAGCTGCTCAGAGCCGCCCACACCGCCCGCCTGGCCGGGCTGTCCAAGGCCGAGGCCGCCACGCTGCGGGTGGTGCGCGGGCTGCGCGCCGCCCGTGCCCGGTACGACGGCCACCGCCTCGCCGACCTGGTCTCCGCCCTGCGGGAGCTGCTGCTCACCGTGGGCCGGCTGGCCGCGGCCGATCCCGACCCGGCGCTGGTCGGCACCGTACGGCGCGGCTACCGTCCGAACGGCGGCCTGAAGGTGTACGGCGTCTTCCGCGAGCCCGTGATCAGCAGCACCGGCTACGGCGGGGTGGTCACCCACCTCGTCACCGACGACGGACGCTGGTTCTCGGTGGCCGACGTCAAGCCCGGCGGCCCCGCCCGTGCCCGTGGCGCGGCCACCGCGACCGTCGCCATCGGGGCGGCCATGATGAGCCACGCGCAACTGGCCCGCGGCGGACTGCTGATCGCCGGGGCCACCGTCTCCCCGGACGGCCGCCTCGGCGCCGGCAAGGGCGTCCGGGCCACCCCGGTCACCGGCCTGGCCTGGACGGACGGGCCGCTCGGCGCATTGTTCACCCAGCCGCTGTCCGAAGCGGTGGGGGCCCGGCTGTCGGCGGGGGCGTGGAGCGAGGAGGAGTCGGCCGAGCAGGTACGGGAGCCGGTCGGCTGCGACCTGGTGATCGTCGGCGCGGCGGGCGACCACGTCCTGGCCCGCCACCTCCCGCCCACCGGCCCGCCGCAACCGGCGCAAGCCGGGGATGCGGCCGAGACAGCGGGCGCGGGGGAGGCGGCCGGCGGTGAGGGGCCGGTGGTTCGGCTGGTTCCGGCGAACCGTCATCCCGATCTCGGGTACGTCGAGAACCTGCGACGGCTCGCCTCGCGGCCCGGCCTGCGGGTGCGCGTGGTGGCCAGGGTCGAGCCAGGCCGGGCGGCGACGCTCGTCCCGCTCGCCGCGGGGCCGGTCGCGGGGGAGGAGGCGACGCTGAGGCTGCCCGCCGAGTGGCAGGGACGGGCCGACCTCGGCTACGACCGCCTCCAGGGCTCGCACCTGCCGCCCGCCGACGCCTGCCCCCCGCCCGGCCAGGACGCGTACGCCGAGGTGGACCCGCTGGACGGCGCGCCGCTCTGGCGGGTGCGCCGGCTGGTCGAGCTGGCCGTCTCCGGCGGACGCAGGGCGGTCGCCGAGTCCGCGCGCGGCGGCGACGCCCGCGGGCAGGCCGCGTCCCTGCGCCGCGCCGGGTTCCGCACGGCCGCCGACCTGGCCGTCGCGCTCGCCGACGAGGCCGACCGGCGTGAACGTGACGTGTTCGGCAGGCCGGCCGAAGCCGAACCGGACGGGTACGCACGGGCCTGGCTCGCGGCGGCGACCCACCTGGCCGCCACCGAACGCGCCCTCGTCCGCACCTCCTGGCAGGCCACCTCCTGAAGAACCGGCGACCGGCCCGCTCCCTCAGGGCGCGGGCCGGTCGGTCAGCCGGGGTGGCGGGTCACCGGGAGGGGGATGCCGGTCGCCGCCTCCCGGGCCGTGACGGTGAAGGTCAGGCGGGCGTCCACGCCGAACGTCACCTCGATCCGCGGCTCCCCGCGCCGGCCGGCGGGGATGCCGCCCACCATGTACGTCCCCAGCACCGCGTTGAGCGCGGCCGTGGCCTGCTCGCCCTCGTAGACCTCGACCCGCAGGGACGACTGGTCGTCGGCGGTCGTGGTGAAGGTGACCGTCCGCTCGACCGGGACCGGGCTGTCGCGCTCGATGACCTTCCGCAGCACGCCGCCCTTGCCCCGCAGGCCGAGCGTCACCGGGGTCAGGTCGGCCTTGAGCACGCTCGCCTGCCGCGCCGCGCCGATGGAGGCGACCTCCTCGGGGCTCAGCCCCATGAGCGGGGTCATGCCGCCGGACAGCTCGGTGACCAGCGCCGTCACGGCGGGCATCCGGCTCGCGCCGCCGGCCAGCACCACGTGCGCGAGGTCGGTCACCTTGAGCCCGGAGTCCTGGAGCGCCCCCCGGAACGGCCCCCGCAGCCGGACGAGCAGGTCGGCGGTCAGGCTCTGGAACTCCCGCCGGGTCACCGTCGCGTCCAGGTGCAGCGGGCCCTGCCGGCCCGCGGTGAGGTAGGGCAGGTTGACGTGCGCCTTCTGCGTGGCGCTCAGCTCGATCTTCACCCGCTCCGCGGCCTCGCGCAGCCGCTGGAGCGCCATCCTGTCGCCGGTCAGGTCGACGCCGTGGGTCTCCCTGAACCGTCTGGCCAGCTCGTCCACGATCCGCTGGTCCCAGTCGTCGCCGCCGAGCCGGTTGTCGCCGTGGGTGGCCAGCACCTCGACGTAGCCGTCCCCGATGTGCAGCACGGACACGTCGTAGGTGCGCCCGCCGAGGTCGAAGACCAGGACCGAGCGGTTCTCCTCTGCGTCGAGCCCGTACGCCAGCACCGCCGCGGTCGGCTCGTTGATCAGGCGCAGCACGTTGAGCCCGGCCAGCGTGCCGGCCTCGGTGACGGCCTGGCGCCCGGCGTCGTCGAAGTAGGCCGGGACGGTGATCACCGCGTCGGTGACCCGCTCGCCCAGGTACGCCTCGGCGTCCTGCTTCAGCCGGCCCAGCACGAGCGCGCCGACCCGGGGCGCGGAGTACCTTGAGCCGTCGATGGCCACCGACCAGTCGGTGCCCAGCTCCAGGACGATCGAGCGCACGGTCCGTTCCGGGTCGGTGACGGTCTGCCGCTTGGCCACCTGCCCGATGACGACCTCGCCGTCCTTGGCGAAGGTCACCACGGACGGCGTGGCCCGCGCGCCCTCGGGGCCGGGGATGACGACGGGCTCGCCGTCCTCGACGACGGTGATGACGGAGTTGGCCGCGCCGAAGCAGATGCCGACCGCCCGGCCCGTCCGGCGGGCGGCCCCGGCCAGGCGGATCCCCGGCGGCGGGGCGGGGGCGGCCCGGGGCGGCGTCCGGGGCGGCGTCCGGGGCGGCTCCGGCCTGTTCCGCACGAGCGGCAGCTCGTCCGCCGCGCCGGCCTGGCTGTACTCGGGCAGCGGCAGCCGCCGGTCGAGCAGCCGGTAGCGCAGCGCGCGGGTGACGTCCCCGATGGACAGCTCGGCGGGCCCGGCGGGGACGCCGTCCTGGAGGATCTTGAGCAGCTCGCCGGTGAAGGCGGTGTGGCGCTCGCCGGGCGGCGCGAGCGACAGGGTGTCCCTGGCCGAGGAGGTCAGGACGTACGCGCTGGTCGTGTCGATCAGCCCGCGCAGGGCCGGCCCGCTCATCCCGTGCGCCATGCCGCTGTAGCAGCAGTCGAGCACGACCACGGCGCGGGGCGCGCGGCGCTCGCGGATGATCTCCCGGATGACCGAGAACCGCACGCCGCCGATCCGCAGCCGGTCGGGCCGGGTGGTGGCGATCGGCAGCAGCAGGTCGTTCTCGGTCTTCTCGCCGTGCCCGGAGTAGTAGACGAAGACGGTGTCGGCGGCCTCGGTCGCCGCGTCGTGGATGAGGTCGAGGACGTGGTCGGAGCTGGCCGGGTCGATGAGCTGCGCGCAGTGGTCGCTGCGCAGGCCCCACGAGCGCGGGCCGGTGAGCACCTCGGCCAGGTCCGTGACGTTGGCCCGCACCGCCGGCAGGGCCGGCCACATGACCTGGTCGGTGTACGTCGTCGTGCCGACGAGGACGGCCCGGCAGCCGGCCGGGTCGGGCCAGGAGCTCATGGGGCGGGAGGCTCCAGCATCTCGGCCAGCTGCCGGGCCACCTCCATCACCTTCGCCGGGTCCCTGGCCGCCTCCACGCTCAGCTCCAGCGTGCGCTCGCCATGGCTGACCTTGACCGTGAAGCTGTGGCGCCGCGTCCTGAGCCACCCGGCCAGGGCCTGGACGATCGAGACGCCCAGCCCGCCGGACGCGGCCGAGACCGCCAGCATGAGGGCGTCGGCGGTGCCGTTCATCGCCCCGGGCTCGGGCGGGCCGGGCAGGGGCCTGATCTCCATGCCTCGGAAGGCGCTGTCGCCGCGGAGCTGGCGCTCCAGGGCGGAGAGGGCGGGGGCGGTCGGCGTCTCGCTGTCGAGGCGCACGATTACCTGCATGCCAGCAGTGTGGCCCGCCCCCCGGTCCGGCACAACCGTCCGGCCGCTGATCCGCCGGAGGGCGCCCTACCCGGGGGCGTGGGCGGTGAAGCGGGGGCGCAGGCGGTTCTCGTACAGGGTGAGGGCGGCGGCGATGGCCATGTGCATGTCGAGGTACTGGTAGGTGCCCAGGCGCCCGCCGAACCACACGTCCCGCTCGCCCTTGGTCAGGTCGCGGTACCGGCGCAGCCGGGCACGGTCCTGCGGCGTGTTGATCGGGTAGTACGGCTCGTCGGCCCGGCCGGCGAACCGCGAGTACTCGCGCATGATCACCGTGGCGTCGGACGGGTACCAGGTGCGTTCGGGATGCAGGTGGCGGAACTCGTGGACGCGCGTCCACGGCAGGTCCTCGTCGGCGTAGTTGATCACCGACGTGCCCTGGAAGTCGCCGGTCGGCAGCACGGACGTCTCGAAGTCGAGCGTCCGCCAGCCCAGCTCGCCCTCGGCGTAGCCGAAGTAGCGGTCCAGCGGCCCGGTGTAGACGACGGGCACCGCACCGGCCAGGCTCTCCCGCAGGTCGAAGAAGTCGGCGCCGAGCCGGATCTCGATGTTGGGATGGTCGGCCATGCGTTCCAGCCAGGCGGCGTACCCGTCGGTGGGCAGGCCCTGGTAGAGGTCGTCGAAGTAGCGCCCGTCGAAGGTGTACCGCACCGGCAGCCGGCCGATGATCTCGGCGGGCAGCTCGGCCGGGGCCGTCTGCCACTGCTTGGCGGTGTAGCCCCGGATGAACGCCTCGTACAGCGGCCGGCCGATCAGCGAGATCGCCTTCTCCTCCAGGTTGCCGGCGCTGGTCACCTCGGCGGCCTGCCGGGCGACCAGGTCGCGGGCCTCGTCGGGGCTGAGGTGGCGGCCGAAGAAGGCGCAGATCGTGCCCAGGTTGATGGGCATGGGGTAGACCTGCCCCTTGTGTACCGAGTAGACCCGGTGCTCGTACGGCGTGAACGACGTGAACCTCTGGGCGTACTCCCACACGCGCGCGTTGGACGTGTGGAACAGGTGCGACCCGTACCGGTGGACCTCGATGCCGGTCTGCGGCTCGCGCTCGCTGTAGGAGTTGCCGCCGACGTGGTCCCTGCGCTCCAGCACCAGCACGCGCAGCCCCAGCTCGGTCGCGCACCGCTCGGCCACGGTCAGCCCGAACAGGCCGGAGCCGACGACGACCAAGTCGGCGTTCATGCGGCCGCGGGGACGAGCCGGTCGAGCCACCGCCGCACGGGCAGCGCCAGCACGACCCCGGCCAGGGCGAGGTGGACGAGGAAGAAGATCACCGCCACGGCGACGCTGGGCGGCCCGCCGACGAACACCGCGATGTGGGAGGCCCACGTCAGCGTGCCGGGCCGGCCCTGCGGCCAGTCACCGAGCAGCCACATCGACAGGTCGTTCAGCCCGGAGATCACGATCAGGACGCCGGCGATGCCGACCTTCAGCACGCGGTCGGAGCGCGCCCCGCCCAGCCGGTAGGCGAACAGCACGGCCAGCACGGTGAAGGAGTTCATGAAGAGCATGAACTGGTAGAGCTCCGGGAAGGCGGCCTTCTGGTCGGCGGACTCGGCGTAGGAGAAGATGTGCAGCACGTTGACCGTGTCGAGCACGCCCATGTACCCGACGACCAGCGCGCACATCAGCGCCATGCCCAGCCCCGGACGCCGGGGGAACCCGGCCACGGCCAGCACCGCGAACACCAGCGGGCTGACCTTCCACAGGGCTTCGAGCGGGTTGTCCAGAGTACGGTCGGGCGGCAGGATCACCATGATCAGGCTGGCCGCCCCGGCGCCCAGAACGGCGGGCGCCAGCCACAACCAACGCCTCAACGAACGACCTTCTCCGTGAAGAACGGTCCCAGGGCCAGGGCGTCCATGTCGGTCTTGAGGTAGCAGCGCACGGCGTCCTCAGGGGTGCACACGATGGGCTCCTCGTTGTCGTTGAACGAGGTGTTGACCACCATGGGCACGCCGGTCAGCTCGGCGAAGCGGGAGATCATCGCGTGGTAGCGCGGGTTGTCGGCCGCCGAGACCGTCTGGACGCGGGCGGTGCCGTCCTCGTGCGTGATCGCCGGCACCTTGTCCCGCTGGTGCTCCAGCACGTCGAACACGAGCAGCATGACGGGCGAGGGGTAGCCGCTGGCGAAGTACTCGCCGGCGTGCTCGGCCAGGCAGGAGGGCGCGAAGGGGCGGAACGGCTCGCGGTGCTTGACCTTCTCGTTGAGCCGGTCCTTGGCGTCGGCGCGGCGCGGGTCGGCCAGGATCGAGCGGTTGCCGAGCGCGCGCGGCCCGCACTCCATGCGGCCCTGGAACCAGCCGACGATCTTGCCGTCGGCCAGCGCCTGCGCCGTCGTGTCGTTGATGTCGTCGGTGCGCCGGTAGTCGAGGCCGGCGTCCTGGAGCGCCTGCTCCATCTCCGCCTCGCCGAACTGCGGGCCGAGGAAGATGTACTCCTCGTCGCGCGGGCGGCGCATGCCGTACTTCTCCACGCCCAGCAGCAGTGCCGCACCCAGCGCCGAGCCGTCGTCGGCGGCGGCGGGCTGGGCGAAGAAGTCCTCGAACGGCGTCTCCAGCAGGATGCGGCCGTTCATGACGCTGTTCAGCGCGACGCCGCCGGCGGTGACCAGGCGGGTCTGCCCGGTCTTGGCCTGCAGCCAGCGCGCCACGTGCAGGCCGGTGCGCTCCAGCGTGGCCTGCAGCGCGTACGCGACGTCGGCGTAGTGCTGGTTGGGGATGGCGCGCTCGCGCGGCCTGGCCGGACCGAAGCGCGCCAGGAACTTGGACGACATCTGGTGCTTGCCGGTGGCGTGGTGCCGGAACCAGCTCAGGTCCAGCTCGAAGTGGCCGTCGGGGCCCAGGCGGACCAGGTCGGCGAAGTCGTCCACGTAGCGGTCGGTGCCGTACGCGGCCAGGCCCATGACCTTGCCCTCGTCCCGGGTGGGGTTGAAGCCGAGGTAGCCGGTGACGCCGGCGTACATGGCGCCCAGCGAGTGCGGGAACTTGATCCGGCGGATGTCGTGGATCCGGCCGCCCTTGCCCAGCCCGAGGTAGGTGGAGGTGCCGTCGCTGCCGATGCCGTCCCAGGTGATGATCGCCGACTCCTGGTACGGCGAGATGAAGAAGGCGCTGGCGGCGTGGGCGCGGTGGTGGTCCATCAGGTGGACCTTGAACTTCGTCCGGCCCCGGAAGTTCTGCGACTCGCGCAGGATCTTCTCCAGCGTGAACCCGCGGCGCAGGTGCAGCAGCAGCGCGCCGCCCACGTTGTAGTCGTCCGGGTGGGCCTGGCCCTTCTGGTCGGACAGCGTCTCCAGCAGGCCGCTGGCCTTGTCGCCGTAGTCGCCGGCGTCGTTGCGGAAGACGGCCAGGGTGTGGGGCAGGTGCCGGGCGAAGTGGCTGAGCGCGTGCAACGTCTCACGGGGCGCCTGCCAGTAGTAGGCGACGTGGTCGACGTCGGCCAGCGTGATGCCGGCCTCCTCCAGGCAGTAGCGCACGGCCTGCGCGGGAAACCGGCCGTCGTGCTTGAC
Organism: Nonomuraea sp. NPDC005730; assembly: GCF_040630865.1. Taxonomy (NCBI): domain Bacteria; kingdom Bacillati; phylum Actinomycetota; class Actinomycetes; order Streptosporangiales; family Streptosporangiaceae; genus Nonomuraea; species Nonomuraea sp. NPDC005730. The sequence goes on along the minus strand of NZ_JBEXYK010000006.1, from coordinate 179,043 downwards.
CCTGGTGAACCGCTCCTCCTCGGCGAAGGCCACGATCTTCCCGTCGGCCACCAGGGCCGCCGCCGAGTCGTGGACCTGGCTGATGCCGAGCACAAACATGAATGCCCCCTGACAATGCGCATGACCCAGCGGCCCCGCGTCGGAGAACTTCCTAACAAACCGGCCGGAAAGAAATCAATACCTATCTTTTTTCTGACACGTGCCGATATATTCCGCAACCGGGGTCGTAGCCGGGTGGGAATGCCCGGGCCCTGTCACGGGGTGAACCGGGGTTGATACACGTGGTGAAGACCGTTCCATGAATGAACATCCGCTTCCGGTTCCGCCGGACGGCCTGGCACTCACCGTGGTCGTTCCGTGCCTGAACGAGGCCGACAACATCCCTGACACCTATCGCGAAATCGCAGACGCGCTGGGTGACCAGGGCGAGCTCGAAATACTCTTCGTCGACGACGGCAGTACGGACGACACGCTCGCACGCATTCGCGTGATCGCCGAGAGTGACAATCGGGTGTCGTTCATATCGTTGTCCAGGAATTTCGGCGTCGAGGCCGCCTTCTCGGCCGGTTATCGGTACGCCCGCAACCCCTGGGTGCTGCACCTGGACGCCGACCTGCAGTTCCCGCCCACCGAGGCCAAGCGGCTGATCGAGCGGGCGGCCGACGGGTACGACGCGGTGTTCGGCATCCGGGTGGACCGCAAGGACCCCTGGCCGCGGCGGACCGCGTCGATCGTGCACGACTGGCTGGCGCGGCGGCTGCTGGGCATCGAGATCCCGCCGCGCGCCACGACGTTCCGCCTGGTCCGCACGGAGATCGCGCGCCGGATCGTGGACCTGCGGCTCGGCACGCCGTACTTCCTGGCCACGCTGCCGCGCCTGACGCGCGCCTGGACGACCGTGCCGACCGCGCACCGGCCGCGGGTGCACGGCTCGTCCAAGGTGACCGTGCGCGGGCTGGCCAGGCACTCGCTGGACCTGTTCTTCGGCTTCTCGTCGCGGCCCATCTCGGCCGCGGTGTGGGCGGGCCTGTTCGGCCTGCCCGTGGCGCTGCTGGCCGGGATCACCGGCAGCGCGCTGCTGTTCGGGCTGGCGCTGGCCGCCGCCCTGTTCGGGCTGACCATGATGGCCCGCACGCTTCTGCACATCTCTCGCGGTCAGGCCCGTCCGCCGCTGTTCCTCGTACGGGAGGCCAACGTGCCGGTCGATTCCGCTGACCTGCTCGCCGGGAGGCTCACGTGACCGGCGCCCGCCGCACCATCGCGGTCCTCGGCGGCGCGGACGGCGCCATCAGCACCATCCGCGCCGCGGCCCGCCTCGGCGTGCGCACGATCTGCGTCGACATGCGGGCCGACGCCCCCGGCGTCGCGCACGCCGACGAGTTCCTCGACCTCAGCACCCGCGACGTGCCGCGGGTCGCGCGGGCCCTGGCCGAGCGCGACGGCCTGGCCGGCGTGGTCTCCCCGGCCAGCGACGTCAACCTGCCCTCGCAGCTCGCCCTGGCCGCCCGGCTGGGCCTGCCGTGCGGGCTGTCGGAGGGCGCGGTGCGCGGCTCGGTCGACAAGGGCTGGTTCCGCGCGATGTGCGCCCGGCTCGGCCTGCCCGGCCCCCGCCACGTGAGCGGCACCGCGGAGGAGGTGCTGCGCGACGCCCCTGACCTGGGCTTCCCGCTCATGGTCAAGCCGGTGGACTCCTCCGGCAGCCGCGGCGTGTCGCTGTGCCGCGCGCCGGACGAGTTGCCCGAGGCCGTGGGGCTGGCCAGGGAGTGGTCGCTGTCCGGCCGCGTCGTGGCCGAGGAGTTCCTGGAGGGCGCCCACTACACGGCCGAGGCGTTCGTGATCGGCGGCAAGGTGGCGCTGATCGGCCTGGCCGAACGGGAGCTGACCCCGCCGCCGCTGTTCATCACCGTCCAGCACACCATGCCGGGCCCGGACCACGTCACCGACGCCGTGCGCCCGATGCTCGACGCGGTCTGCGCCGAGACCGGGCTGCGTGAAGGGCCGCTCAGCGCCGACGTGCTGGTCACCGGGACGGGCGAGGTCGTGCTCGTCGAGATGGGCGCCCGCCTGGGCGGCAACGGCCTGGCCGAGCTGCTGGGCCTGGTCCACGGCGTGGACGTGGTCGAGCAGTACGTGTTGTCGGCCATGGGCGAGACGCCGTCCCTGACCCCGGCGGCGACCCGGTACGGCGCGGTCCGCGTGCTCGGCGCGGAACGCGACGGGAAGCTGGTCCGGGTGCACGGCGAGGAGCAGGTCAGGGCGCTGCCCGGCGTCGTCGACCTGGTGCTGGCCGCCGCCCCCGGCGACCACGTGGAGCGCTATACGCGGGCGGGCGCCAAGCTCGGCTACCTGACCGCCGCCGCCTCCGGCCGGGACGCCCTGGCCGGCGTGCTGGCCGAGGCCACCGGGCTGCTCCGCTTCGAGATCGGGGACGGCCTGTGAGCCATGGACTGGGCGTCGCCGTGCGGGAGGTGCGGCACGTCGTGGACGCCTTCCGCGCCATCCGCCGCCCGCGCGCCGAGACCGACCGGCTCACCCTCGACGGCCTGCGCGACCTGCTGGCCTTCGCCCGCGCGCACGTGCCGCACTACGCCGACCCGCGCTACGACGTGCCCCTGCGCAGCCTGGCCGACCTGGCCGAGCTGCCGATCCTGGACAAGGCCACCGTGCTGGACGGCGACCTGTCCCGCTTCCACGCGCCCGGCCTGGGCACCAAGGACTACCGGCTGGACCGTACGAGCGGGACCACGGGCCGCGTCCTGGAGGTCCGGCACGACGTGGCCGCCTACGGCTACCACGGCGCGACCATCTTCCGCCGCTTCCTGCTGTCGGGCTACCGGCCGTGGTGGCGGATCGCGCACATCAAGCCGTTCCCCCGGCCGCTGCGCTGGTTCCAGCGGCTCGGCCTGTTCCCGCGCACGGTCATCGGCGCCGGGCAGGGCGACGCGAAGATCCTGGCCGACGTGCTGAAGGTGCGCCCGCACCTGATCATGGGCTATCCGGTGGTGCTGCGCGGGCTGTTGCGCGCCGCCTCCCCCGCCGACGTGGCCCGGCTGCGGCGCACGCTGCGCATGGTCATGACCGACTCCGAGCTGCTCACCGACGAGGTGCGCGAGCTGCTGACGAACGGCTTCGGCGTCCCGGTGTACGACGAGTACTCGGCCTACGAGGTGCTGACCGTCTCCACCCAGTGCGACCGGGGCGCGATGCACGTGGACGAGGACCGCGTCCGCCTGGAGATCGTGGACGACGACGGCGCGCCCGTGCCCGACGGCCAGGACGGCGCGGTCGTGGTGACCCACTTCAGGGAACGGGCGATGCCGCTGATCCGCTACCGCCTGGGCGACCGCGGCATGATCGTGCCGGGGGAGTGCGGCTGCGGCAACCGGTTCGTGCGCATGCGGGTGACCGGCGGCCGGTCCGACGACTACATCACCTTCCCCGGCGGCCACCGCGTCTACACGGCCACGTTCCTGTCGCTGGCCATGTGGACGCCCGGCGTGGCCGAGAGCATGGTCCGCCAGGACGCCGACGGCAACGTCACCGTCCACCTGGTCCCCGAGGCGGGCCGGGACTTCGACGAGGTGGCCGCGGCCTACCGGAACGGGCTGGCCAAGCAGGTGGGGGGCCCGGTCGAGGTGCGCTTCGAGCAGGCCGAACGGGTCACGCTCACCCCCGGCGGCAAGGGCAGGTTCGTCGAGTCGGCACAGGCCGGCCCGTGACCGTGAGCCTGCGCCGCAGGCCGCCGCCACGCCTCGTGGCGGTGACGGCGGCCCTGTTCGCCGGGCGCGGCGCGTTCCGCGCCGCCCTGTGGACCGCCAACCTGGTGCTGCTCGGCCTCTGGGGCGCCGACGAGTTCGCCCTGTACGCCACCGCCAACGGCGTGTCGGGCTGGCTGCTGGCGCTGACGTCCAGCGGCATCGAGAAGGCGGCGCTCGCGCTGGTGCCGCGGCGCGGCGGGCAGACGCTGCGGCCGCTGTTCATGCTGCTGGCGGCCACGCCGTTCGCGCTGGCCGTGCCCGTGTGGCTGGCCCTGGCGGCGGCCGACCCCGGCGGCGCGCCCGCCCGGTACGCGGCCGCCGCCGCCTACGCCTGCGGGCTGGGCTGCTGCGCGGTCATGGCGGCGCTGAACCGGCTGCGCGGGCGGGCGCGGGCCGACGTGTTCGCCTACCTGACGCTCGCCGTCGCGCAGGCGTCCGGAGTGGGGCTGGTGGCCCTGACCGGGATGCGGGCCAACGCGCTGCTGGCCCTGCACGTCGGCGTGCTGGTCGTGCTGAACGCCGTGCTGGCGGCCGGGCTGATCCGCGGACGCTCCGGCAAGGCGGACAAGGGCGCCTACCGGCCGGCCGTACGCGCGGCGGCGCTGCTCAGCGTCGGCGAGGTGACCGCCGTCGCGGCCACCTCGGTGACGTTCGCGTACTTCGCGCACCTGGACGACGCGCAGCAGACCAGCGTCTTCTACGTGTGGTCGGTGGCGCTGTCCGTGGTCGTGATGGGCGTGTCCTACCTGCTGCGCATCCTCCAGCCGCGGGTGGCGGTCTGGATCGAGGGCACCGGCGAGGCCGGCGCCCGCCGGATGGCGCGGCGCATCCTCGCGCCCGCCGTGCCGGCCGGCGCCCTGGCGGTGGTCGTGCTCGGGGTGGTGCTGGCGGGCGGTCAGCGGGGCATGGCGGCGACCGGCGCGGTGCTGCTGGCCGAGGCGGCGCTGACGGTGGCCGTGCTGCCCGCGTTCCTGCTGGTGGAGAACACCGACGACCGGGGACGGCGGCTGGCCGCGGTGGCCGCGTGCCTGCAGTTCGCGGTGGTCGCCGTCGCCGGTTGGTTCCTGGTGCCCGCCGCGGCGGCGTTCGGGGCGCTGCTGGCGTACTGCGCGGGCGAGGTGGTCAAGGGCGGCGTCATGCTGGCCACGCTGAAGAAGGAGACCTCATGAAGGGCTTGCCCAGCACGATCCCGGTGGTGCCGGTGGTGCGGAACCTGTACCTGGCGCGCTCGCGGGACCGGATGGACCCGGCCCGGCTCCAGGTCGTGCAGGACCGGCTGCTGACGGGGCTCGTCCGCCACGCGCACGCCAACGTGCCGTACTACCGCCGCGTGCTCCCGGCCGACGCCGTGGCGGCGCTGTCCACCGCCGCCGACCTGGCCACCCTGCCGATGCTGGACCGGACGACGCTCCGGGACCTGCCGCCCGCCGAGCTGATGGCCGCCGGGTTCACCCCCGACAACACCCGCGAGGCGCCCACCAGCGGGTCCTCCGGCGTGCCCATCCGCCCCTTCTACTCCGAGGGCGACCTCGGCTACCTGCGCGCCACCTACCTCCAGGACCTGCTGGCCTCGGGCCTGCGCCCCTGGGACCGGATCGGCTACTTCCGGGTGGGCGAGTTCCGGCCGCACCGGCTGCAGCGGCTCGGCCTGGCCCGTACGGTCCACGTCAACACCAGCCGGAGCCTGGACGAGCAGGTCGAGGCGTTCCTGCGCGGACGGCCGACGTTCCTGTGGGGCTTCCCCGGCTGCATCGTCACCCTGGTCGACGAGCTGCGCCGCAGGAAGATCGCCTACCGTGGCGTGCACACCGTCATCTTCGCCGGTGAGACGCTCACCCCCGAGGCCCGCGAGCACGTGCTGAACTACTTCGGGGCGCGCGGCCACGAGGTGTACGCCTCGGTGGAGGCGTACACGATCGGCCGCACCTGCCCCGAGGGCGCCATGCACCTGCGCTCGGCCGACGTGGTGGTGGAGGTGCTGCACGACGACGGCAGCGTGTCCCTGGCCGACGGCGAGGGCGAGGTCCTGGTGACCCGGCTGCACGCCGAGGCGATGCCGCTGATCCGCTACCGGCTCGGCGACCGCGTGCTCATCGAGCCGGACGACTGCCCGTGCCGCGCCTTCCACACCCCGATCATCCGCCGGATCCAGGGACGGACCGAGGACCGCGTCGTGGCCGCCGACGGGCGCACGGTGCACGCCAACTTCCTCACCAACCCGGCCGTGATGCCGACGGCGGGCGTGCGCGGCGTGCAGGTGCTCCAGTACCGGCCGGGCGCGGTGGAGATCCTGCTGGTGCCCTCGCCGTCGGCCCCCGCCGACCTGGCCGGGCGGATCCGTGACGCCGTGGCCGCGGTCGCCACGGACTTCGAGGTGACCGCGCGCACGGTGGACAGCATCACCCCGGAGCCCAACGGCAAGGTGCGGATGGTCAAGATCATGCACAACACCCCCGCCTCCTGACCAGCCGTTCGTCGCGGGTCTTCCGCCGTCAGCTCGGTCCGAGCCATTCGCACAGGTCGGCGAGGTGGCCGAGGTCGGACTCGACGCGCCGCCTGTCGTCGGGGGTGAGCTCGGTGCCGCGCAGCTCGGCCAGCCACGGCTCGGCGGGCTCGCCGAGCGCCGCGGCGAGGTCGGCCAGGTGGCACAGCGCGATGGCCCGCTCGGCCGCCGGAGCCTGCGGGCCGTGCCTGCGCACGGCCGACTTGAGCGCCCGGTAGGCCTGCAGGTCGTCGTTCTTGAACTCGCGCAGGATCCGGGCGTTGTCGAGCGCCTTGGCCAGCCCTGTCAGCTTCGTGGAGCCGCCGTACTCCAGCTCGGCCGGCTCGTCCCGCTGGATGAACATGATCGAGTTCCCGGACGGGTCCATCAGCGTGAACCTGGACGCGCCGGGCCGGTAGCGGGTGATCCGCGGCAGGCCCGAGCTCAGCACCTTGCCGTAGGCCCGGCGCATGGCCGCGACCAGCGCGGCGTGGTACGGCGCCACGGCGTCGACCAGGACCAGGCACGCCCCGGTCGCCTCCCGGGCGGGGTCGAGCCCCTTCGGCGCGGGGCCGAAATGCAGGTCGAATCCGCTCCAGCGCATCGCCAGGTAGACGTAGGGCCGGGTCTGCCGGTGGGTGACGGTGAACCCGAGCGCCTCGAAGAACTCCAGGGTCTGCTCGGGGGCGGGGCAGGGCAGCACCGGAACCGTCGTCTCGTTGGGACGGATCGCGGGCTCGGTCATGGATTCCACCTTTCGGGTCATCCGACGATGCTGGCATCAATGGCGGCGTCTCGCATGTGGATCGTTCCATGGCGGTTCCGCGGCCCCACCCGCCTGAATACCGGTGCGGAATTGACCGGACAATGCGCTTTTCCCGGCTTATTCGAATAGCGGCCGGGCGGAGGTGAATTTCCGGCGGTCCGCCCGCCCCGAATTGGCCGAGGAATTGTTTCCATCGGTTCATGCGCGGGACAAAGAATGAGCGGGTCCGCTCCGGGAAAAAGAGCGCCGATCACGTTTCGGTGACTCCGGCGGATGGAAGCGCGCATCGAGGCTGGTGGGGTCCCGTTCGCGGGTGTCCCGGCGAATCGCCGCCGGAGCGCGGGGTGCGGATCTTCCTTGACACCGCCTCCGACGGCCTTCTCCGCATGGAGGCGGCTTTATCGGCCGGCCGAAATTCCGGCCGGCCGCATCCCTGAAGATCAAAAAGGCCGCCCCCCGCGACCGGCCGGTCAGGCGGGCAGGGCCGGGTAGTCGGTGTAGCCCGCGGCGTCGCCGCCGTAGAAGGTGGCCGCGTCCGGGTCGTTGAGCGGCGCGCCGGTCGCCAGACGGCGGGGCAGGTCGGGGTTGGCGAGGAAGAGCCGGCCGAAGGCGATCAGGTCGGCGGTGCCGTCCTCGATCAGCGCGAGGTCCTCCGGGCCGGTCGGGCGGTCGCCGGTGTGCGGGTTGAGGACGAGCGGGCCGGGGAAGAGCCGCCGCAGGGCGCGTGTCAGCTCCCGGTCGGCGGCCTCCATGACGTGCAGGTACGCCAGCCCCAGCCCGGACGTCCGGCCCAGCAGCTCCTCGTAGACCGGTCGCGGGTCGGGCTCGTGCATGTCGTTGTTCGGCATCCCGGGGGAGATCCGCAACGCGGTGCGGTCGCCACCGATCGCGCCGGCCACGGCGGAGACGACCGCCACGGCGAACCGGGCGTGCCCGGCCGCCGAGCCGCCCCAGCCGTCGGTGCGCCGGTTGGTGCCGGGGGCGAGGAACTGGTGGATCAGGTAGCCGTTGGCGCCGTGCAGCTCCACGCCGTCGAAGCCGGCCTCGACGGCGTTGCGGGCGGCGTTCGCGAAGTCGGCGACGGTCCGCTCGATCTCGGGCTCCGTCAGCTCGCGCGGGGTGACGAACTCCTTGACGCCGTCGGGGGTGAAGAGCTGCCCGCGCGCGGCCACCGGCGACGGCGCGACGGGGACCGCCCCGTCGGGCAGCAGCACCGGATGGCCGATCCGGCCGGTGTGCAGGAGCTGGGCGAAGATCTTCCCGCCCGCCGCGTGCACCGCGCCGGTGACCTCGCGCCAGGCGGCGACCTGCGCGGCGCTGTGCAGGCCGGGCGTGAAGGGATAGCCCTGGCCGATCACCGACGGCTGGACGCCCTCCGTGACGATCAGCCCGGCGGAGGCGCGCTGGGCGTAGTACTGCGCGGTCAGGCTCGTCACCAGCCCGTCGCGGGCGCGGCTGCGGGTCATCGGGGCCATGACGACCCGGTTGGCCAGCTTCGTGCCGCCCACGGCGATCGGATCGAAGGCGATGGACATGGAGGTCTCCTTTGATGGAAGGGGTGGGGTTGCGGGTGGATCAGGCGCGGCGCGGCAGCAGGAAGCCGCCCGCCGCGAGGGCCAGGCCGAGCCCGGCCGCGATGAGGAAGACCAGTCCGTAGCCGTCGGCGAGGGCTTCGGGGGACCCGGCGGCGCCCGCGGCCGTCGCGAGGACCGCCAGGCCGATCGACGAGCCCACCTGGCTGGTGGTGTTGGCCAGGCCCCCGACGACGCCCGCCGCTCCTTCGGGCGCCTCGGCGGTCGCCGCGGCCATGAGGGTGGGGAAGGTCAGCCCGATGCCGGCCGCGACGAGCAGCGTGGGCCCGAGGACGGCGGGAAGGTAGCCGCTGCCGGCCTCGGCCAGGGACAGCCAGCCGAACCCGGCCACGAAGAGCGCGCCGCCGCCGAGCACCAGCGGACGCGCCCCGGCCCGCGGCAGCAGGGCCGCGGACGCGCGGGCGACCAGCATGAACGTCACCGCCGCCGGCGTCTGCCCGAGCCCCGCCAGCAGCGCGCTGAACCCCAGGACGTTCTGCAGGAACAGCGACGTGAAGTACCACATCGCGATGGTGATCCCGCCGAACAGCAGCAGCATGCCGTTCCCGACGGCCACCCCCCGGATCCGGAGCAGCCGCAGGGGCAGCATGGGCCGGCCGGCGAAGCGCGCCTCGACCACGACGAAGAGGGCGAGCAGCAGCAGGCCGGCGAGCACCGGCACGAGCACCCGTCCGGACGACCAGGCGTGGTCGGCGCTCTGCATGACCCCGTAGACCAGCGCCGCCAGGCCGGCGGTGCCGGTCACCGCGCCGGGCAGGTCGAGCGGCTCGCGCCGCGCGCTCCGCGCGGTGACCAGCGCCGTGAGGGCCACGGCGATCAGCAGCGCGCCGACCGGCACGTTGATCAGGAAGACCCAGCGCCACGACAGGCCGGTGGTGATGGCGCCGCCGGCCACCGCGCCGATCATCCCGCCGACGCCGCCCGCGGAGGACCAGGCGCCGAACGCCCTGGCGCGCGCGCCCGGCTCGGTGAAGTACGTGTTGATCACGGCCAGCGTGGCCGGGGCCATCATGGCGGCCCCGGCGCCCTGCGCCACGCGGGCCGCGACCAGGACCTCCGCCGCGGTCGCCAGGCCGGCGGCCAGGCTGGCGGCGGAGAACAGCAGCAGCCCGGTGACCAGCGTCCGGCGCGGGCCGAACAGGTCGGCGGCCCGGCCGCCCAGCAGCATGAACCCGGCGAAGGCGAGCAGGTAGCCGTTCACCACCCAGGCGAGCCCGGTGGGGGTGAAGCCGAGCTCCGCGCGGATCGCGGGGAGGGCGACGTTGACGATGGAGGCGTCCAGGATGACCATGAACTGGCCGGCGCAGGCCAGCGCCAGGATCAGCCAGGACGGGATTGTCCGTGGGGTGGCCCGCCGGGCGGCGGTGCCGATGCTCGTCATGAGTTCTTCCGTTCTTGTCTGTCTCGCCACCGCGGACGCGCGGCGTGCGGGCGCCACGTCAGGGGCTCTCTTCGCGATCCCGGCTGCTGTGGGCTGTGCCCAGGCCGTGTAGGATTTGGTTACGCGGATAACTATTATGCAGATAACTAATTTTCGTCAAGGAGCGATCATGGACTTCGCGCAAGCCGACGCCGTCAACCAGGCGATCCGCCTGCTGAGCCTGCGCCACCGCGCCAGGGCCGCCGCGCTGCTGGCCCCGCTGGGCCTGCATCCCGGGCAGGAGGCGCTCCTGCTCGAACTCGCCCGCACCGGGCCGAGGATCCAGGCGCAGCTCAGCGAGGCGCTGGGATGCGAGCCACCCAGCGTGACGCTCATGAGCCGCAAGCTGGAGGCCTCCGGCCACATCCGCCGCACGCCGGCGCCGTCCGACAGGCGGGCCAGCGTGGTCGAGCTCACCGACAGCGGCCGGGCGCTGGCCGAGCAGGTCAAGCGGCTCTGGGTCGACCTGGCCGAGGAGACCGTGGCCGGCCTGCCGGCCGAGACGGTGGCCGGGCTGCCCGCCCTGATCAACACCCTCACCGACAACGTGGACAAACGCCCCGGCCGGCGGCACGGCCCGGCGGAGGCGGCGCGGCGGGCCGGGCAGGCGCCGACCGGCGAGTACGAGCCCAGCGCGGCGGAATGGGTCCGCGAGCACGTCGAGCAGATCATGCGCACCGGCACGACCGACGGCGTCACGATCAAGGACCTGCCCGTCGTGCTGATGACCTACCGGGGCGCGAAGACCGGCAAACTGCGCAGGACGCCGGTCATGCGGGTCGAGCACGAGGGGCGCTACGCGGCCGTCGCGTCCCTGGGCGGCGCCCCGGTCAACCCCCAGTGGTACGCCAGCGTGCTCGCCGAGCCCGTCGTCGAGCTCCAGGACGGCACGGCCACCGGCGTGTACCGGGCGCGCGAGGTGTCGGGGGAGGAGAAGGACGTCTGGTGGCGGCGGGCGGTGGCGGCCTACCCCGACTACGCCGACTACCAGACCAGGACCGAGCGCCGGATCCCGGTCTTCGTCCTCGAACCGCTCGCCGGCGAGAGGTGACGACGGCGGCCTGTGGGTAGACGCAGGGGCACGCGCCGGCCCAGGAGGAGGGACACTCGATGATCGAGACGCTCGTCCCGGACAACGTCGCCGTCTCCACCGCGTACGGCGACCCGCCCGGCGTGCGGCTCTTCCCCGAGGAGCGGCACGCCGTCAGAAAGGCGGTCGCCAAACGCCGGCGCGAGTTCGCCACCGTCCGCCACTGCGCCCGCGAGGCGCTGGCGGCCCTCGGCATCCCGCCCGCGCCCATCGTCCCCGGCCGGCGCGGCGCGCCGCGCTGGCCGGCGGGCGCGGTGGGCAGCATGACGCACTGCGCCGGGTTCCGCGCGGCGGCCGTGGCCGACGCCGGCGACGTGCGCAGCATCGGCATCGACGCCGAACCGCACGAACCCCTCCCCGAAGGCGTCTTCCGCATGGTGGCCAGGCCCGAGGAGGCCGCGATGGTGCGCGAGCTCGGCGCGCTGCGCCCTGGCACCTGCTGGGACCGGCTGCTGTTCAGCGCCAAGGAGTCGGTCTACAAGGCGTGGTTCCCGCTGACCGGCGAGTGGCTGGGGTTCCACGACGGCTCACTCGCCTTCTCCCTCGACGGCCGCTTCCGAGCCAGGCTGCTGCCGCCGGACGCGCCCCTGGCGGAGTTCGCGGGCCGCTGGACGGCCGCCGCCGGGCTGCTGGCCACGGCGATCGTCGTCCCCCGTTAGGGTCAGCCGCGCCGGCCGGGCTCGACGAGCTGCTCGTGCTCGGCCCGGCGCAGGCGTTCCTCGGCGGTGAGCTCGACGCGTCTCATCGCGACGCGCAGGATCGGCGGCGCCATGAGCGAGGTGACGATCGCGACGACGATCACGATCGTGTACATCGCCGTGTCGATGATGCCGATGCGCAGGCCGACCATCGCCACGATCACCTCGATGACGCCGCGCGCGTTCATGCCGGCCCCCAGCGCGAACGCCTCCCAGGCGCCCATCCGGCTCAGCAGCGCCCCCAGGTACGCGCCCAGGAACTTGCCGACGATCGCCACCCCCAGCACGACCCCGGCCGCCGCCAGCACGTCCGGCCTGGCCAGCAGCGTGAGGTCCATGCGCAGGCCGGCCGTCGCGAAGAACAGGGGAGCGAGCACGCTGAGCACGATCGTGCGCAGCGGGACCAGCCACGCGGCGTCGGCGTGGCCGGACCGCCCGATGAGCGCGCCGCAGACGAACGCGCCCAGGATGGCCTCCAGGCCGAGCGCGTGCGTGCCGGCGGCGGCCAGCAGCACCAGCACCACGGCGGTGGCCACGGCCGGGCCCGGCTCGTCCGAGCGGGTGGCCGCCCGCATCGTCCAGCGGACCAGCGGCCGGCCCACCCAGAGCGCGAACGGCACCAGCGCGGCCAGGTAGACCAGCGACAACACGATCTGCCCGGTGCGCACGCCGGTGGTCGCCATGGCCGAGACGACCGAGAGCATGAACCAGCCGAACGCGTCGTCCACCATCCCCGCGGTCAGGCAGAGCTGGCCGACGTCGCGGTGCAGCAGCTTCATGTCCGTCAGCGTCTTGGCGATCACCGGGATGGCGCTGACGCACGTGGCCACGCCCAGGAACAGCGCGAAGACGGTCACGCTGGTGCCCTCGACGAGCAGGGAGGCGGGCAGCAGGAAACCGGTGGCCACGCCGAGCCCCAGCGGCACGACCAGACCGGCGACGCTCACCTTGACGGCCGTCGCGCCGCGCCGGCGGACCAGGCCGAAGTCGAGCTGGATGCCGGTGATGGCGACCAGCAGCAGGACGCCGACCTGGCCCACCGCGTCCAGCAGGTGGAGCTGGGTGAACTTCAGGGCGGGGGCGAGGTGGTTCAGCAACGACGGGCCGAGCAGCACGCCCACGGTCAGCTCGCCGACGATGGCGGGCATGCGCAGGCGCACGGCCAGCCGGCCGAGCAGGACGGCGAGACCGAGGAGCAGGCCCAGCTGCAGCATGAAGACCAGCAGTTCGTGGGCTCCCAGAGGCATGTCAGGCACATGAGAGGCTAGGCCGATCGGGCCGTCGTCCTGCTGCTCAATATTGAGCCCGCCCGCGACGGGCACCCCGGGGGGCCTGCTCAATATTGAGCGGAGGTTCCCGCGCCCGTGGGCGACATTCGGGGGCATGACGAAGCCGGCGCAGTATCAGACCACCTTGCCGCCCGACCAGTTGCTGCACTCGGGCAACGCGGGCCTGATCATCCACCGCGTGGGGATGCTGGAGTACGGCATGGCCCGCGAGGGCCGCGACTTCAGCGTGGACCTGCTCGACTACATGAACCGCGCCCAGGCCGGCGTCGCCACGACCTTCTGCTACGAGGAGGTCTTCGGCGTCCGCGAGCGGCTGCACTGGTTCGTGCACATGAAGTCCCCCGAGAAGTACAGCAAGCTCATCGAGATGGTGGACCACGACGAGGCGTTCCAGCAGATCTCGCTCAAGGACCGGCTGCCCAAGAAGGGCGGCGGCAACTGGGAGAAGATGTTCGTCCACGGCAGTCTCCAGGAGACCGTCATGTGCCCGCAGCACGGGTTCACCGACGACGTGCACGACGTGCCCGGCACGTTCGTGCCGCCCGCGACGCACCAGACCACGCAGCAGGAGCAGCTGAACTCGGCGACCGCCGGGGCGATCGTGCTGCGCACCGCCGACGCGCGCTACGAGCTGCGCGAGGAGGGACGGCAGTTCCTCTACGACTGGTCCCGCTACCTCAACGCCAACCTCGAGGGCCGCGTCACCGCCTTCATCTACGAGCAGACGTGGGGCCGGCAGGACCGCCTGCACGCCCTCATCCACCTGCGCGAGCTGGACGACTACCAGGCCGTGCGGGAGGTGGACCGCGGCGAGGGCATGCGCAAGGAGGTCTACGACGTGGAACGGGTCCCGGAACGGCACGGCGGCGGGCAGTGGGACCGGCTGTTCGTGCCGACCAGCATCCACGACGTCCTGATGGTGCCCTAGGCCATGGCTCTCGGGATCGAGGCGATCAACGCGTACATCGGCAGGGCGTACACGGACGTCCGCGCGCTGTTCGACGCGCGCGGCCTGGACGTGAACCGCTTCGGCAACCTGATGATGGAGCAGCGCTCGGTCAACCTGCCCTGCGAGGACCCGGTCACCAACGCGGTCAACGCCGCCCGGCCGCTGCTGGACCCGCTCGCCCCGGAGGAGAAGGACCGGATCGAGCTGCTGGTCGTGGGCACGGAGTCGGGGCTCGACTTCGGCAAGCCGATCAGCACCTACATCCACCACCATCTCGGGCTGAACCCGGCGTGCCGCTCGTTCGAGGTCAAGCACGCCTGCTACGGCGGGACGGCCGCGCTGCAGTGCGCCGCCGCCGTCGTCGGCGCGAGCCCGATCCCCGGCGTGAAGGCGCTGGCCATCGCCACGGACGCGGCCAGCGGCACCGCCAAGTCCACCTACTGGGAGCCCTCCGAGGGCGCCGGCGCGGTGGCGATGCTGGTCGGCGAGGACGCGCGGGTGCTGCGGCTCGACCCGGGCGCCAGCGGCTACCACACCTTCGAGGTGATGGACACGGCCCGGCCGCGCCACGACACCGACGCGGTCGATCCCGACCTGTCGCTGCTGGCGTACATGCGCTGCGCCGAGGAGTGCTTCGCGGCCTACGGGCGGCGGGTGGCCGGGGCCGACATCGTGGACACCTTCGACTACCTGGCGCTGCACACGCCGTTCGCCGGGATGGTGAAGGGCGCGCACCGGATGTTGCTGCGCAAGCTCAAGGGCATGGGGGCGGAGGAGATCGAGGCCGACTTCGCGGCGCGGGTCGCGCCGTCCCTGGCCTACGGCGTGCGGGTGGGCAACACCTACTCGGCCGCGCTCTACCTGGCGCTGTGCTCGCTCATCGACCACGGCGCGTTCGACGCGCCCAGACGGGCGGGGCTGTTCTCGTACGGGTCGGGCTGCGCGTCGGAGTTCTACAGCGGCGTGATCCCGGCCCAGGGGCGCAGCGGCATCGGCCGGGCGCTGGACGAGCGGCGCGAGATCGGCGTCGCGGAGCTGGACGCGCTGACCGAGCTGAGCGCCGACCGCGCCTTCGGGGTGCGGGACGCGGTGCTGGACCCCAAACCGTACGGCGACCTGTACGAGGACGCCTTCGGCGGTCGCGGCCTGCTGGTGCTGGACCGCATCGCGGACTTCCACCGGGAGTACAGATGGAGCTGACCTCGGCGACCCTGCGGCACCGGCTGCGCAGCCGCACGATCGACGACCGCGCCATCGACGAGCTGGGCGCCGCCCTGGACGAGGCCGAGCGCGCGCCCGGCTGCCGCATCCTGCTGCTGGAGGGCGGCGACGGCGTCTTCTGCACCGGCATGGACCTGGAGGAGGCGGCCGGCAGTGACGTCGCCGACGGCGGCCGGGCGTTCTACGGCCTGCTGCGCCGCTTCACCGAGACGCCCGTGACGGTGGTGGCCCGGGTGGACGGCCGGGTGGCCGGCGGCGGCGTCGGCCTGGCCGCGGCCAGCGACTTCCTCTTCGCCAGCGAGCGCAGCACCTTCAGCCTGCCCGAGGCGCTGTGGGGGCTGCTGCCGTGCTGCGTGCTGCCGTTCCTGATCCGGCGCACGGGCTTCCAGAAGGCGTACGCGATGACGCTGAGCACCCAGCCGGTGAGCGCCGCAGAGGCCGCCGCCTTCCACCTGGTGGACGAGGTGTCGGACGACCCGGAGGCGCTCGTGCGGCGGCTGGCCTACCGGCTGACCAAGCTGGACCGGTCGATCGTCACGGACATGAAGCGCTACTTCCGCGAGCTGTGGATCCTGTCGGACGAGACCGAGCAGGTGGCGGTCAAGGAGTTCGGCCGGCTCATGTCCAGCCCCGAGGTGCGCCGCAGGCTCGTCGACTACGCGACCGAGAAGAGATTCCCCTGGGAACGCTAGAGAGGAACGCGCCTGATGTCCGTCGTGTGGGTTTTCCCCGGGCAGGGGTCGCAGCGCAAGGGCATGGGCGCGGGCGTCCTGGAGCGGTACCCCGACCTGTGCGCCCGCGCCGACGAGATCCTCGGCTACTCCGTCGCCGAGCTGTGCGACGACCCCAAGCGGCTGCGTGAGACCCGCTACGTGCAGCCCGCCCTGTTCACCGTCAACGCGCTGAGCTTCCTCGCCCGGCAGGACGAGGGCGGCCGGCCGGACTACCTGGCCGGGCACAGCCTGGGCGAGTACGCGGCGCTGTTCGCGGCCGGCTGCTTCGACTTCGAGACCGCGCTCGGCCTGGTCAAGCGGCGCGGCGAGCTGATGTCCGAGGCGGGCGGCGGCGCCATGGCGGCGGTGCTCGGCGCCGACCGGGAACGGCTGGAGGAGCTGGTGGCGGGCACCGGCGTCGACATCGCCAACTACAACTCCCCGGAACAGGTCGTCCTGGCCGGGCCGAAGGACGAGCTGGACGCGCTCAGCCGCGGCGGCCCCGGCAAGTGGGTGCCGCTGAGCGTGAGCGTGCCCTCGCACTCGCGCTACATGGAACCGGCCGCCGACGCCTTCGCCGAGGTGCTGGACGGCGTCCGCATCGAGGAGCCGCGGGTGCCCGTCATCTCCAACGTGACCGGACGCCCCTACCGGGCCGGCGAGGCGGCCGAGCTGCTGCGCCGCCAGGTCTGCAACCCGGTGCGGTGGGTGGACGGCCTGCGCTACCTGATGGACCAGGGTGTGTCCGAGCTGGCGGAGATCGGCCCCGGCGACGTGCTCACCAAGCTGTGGACGGTCACCCGCCGCCACCCGCCCGAGCCCCCCGCCGCCCGGGAACCGGCCGAGACGCCCGCCGTCCGCGAGCCGGTCGAGGCGCCCGCCGGCCAGGATCCGGTCGAGGCGCCCGCCGTCCGGGAGGCCGGGATCGTGCTCGGCTCGGCCGAGTTCCGCGCCGACTACCGCGTCCGCCACGCCTACCTGGCCGGGTCGATGTTCAAGGGCATCGCCTCGCCCGAGCTCGTGATCAGGATGGGCCGGGCCGGGCTGATGGGCTTTCTCGGCGCGGGCGGCCTCACCCTGGACCAGATCGCCGACGCGCTGGACACCGTCCAGTCCGCCCTCGGCCCGGACGGCGCCTACGGCGTGAACCTGCTCCACGGCTTCGACGAGGAGGGCCTGGAGCGCGAGACGGTCGACCTGCTGCTCCGCCGCGACGTCCGCCACGTCGAGGCCGCCGCCTACCCGCACGTCACCGCGCCCCTCGTGCGCTACCGCTGCAGCGGCGCGCACCGCGACCCGGCCGGGCGGCCGGTCGCCGTCCGGCACGTGGTGGCCAAGGTCTCCAGGCCCGAGGTCGCCGCCGCCTTCATGCGGCCCGCCCCGCAGGCCGTCCTGGACCGGCTCGTCCGGGAGGGGGCGCTGACCGCGGCCGAGGCGGAGGTCGCCGCGGAGCTGCCGGTCAGCGCGGACGTCTGCGTCGAGGCCGACTCGGCCGGGCACACCGACGGGCGCTCGCCGTACGCGCTGATGCCGGCGATCCTGCGGCTGCGCGACGAGGAGATGGCCGCCCACGGCTACGCCCGGCGCATCAGGGTCGGCGCGTCCGGCGGCATCGGCGCCCCGGAGGCGGCCGCCGCCGCGTTCGTGCTCGGCGCCGACTTCATCGTCACCGGCAGCGTCAACCAGTGCACCCCTGAGGCCGGGACGTCCGACGCCGTCAAGGACCTGCTCGCCGGGCTCGACGTGCAGGACACCGCCTACGCCCCGGCCGGCGACATGTTCGAGATGGGCGCCCAGGTGCAGGTCGCCAGGAAGGGCACGCTGTTCCCGGCGCGCGCCAACAAGCTCTACCAGCTCTACCGCCAGTACGGCTCGCTGGAGGAGATCGACGAGCGGACCAGGCGGACGATCCAGGACAAGTTCTTCCGCCGCTCCTTCGAGGAGGTGTGGGAGGAGACGCGGGCGTTCCTGGCCGCGCGCCGGCCGGCCGAGCTGGCCCGCGCCGAGCGCGACCCCAAGCACCGGATGGCGCTCGTCTTCCGCTGGTACTTCGTGCACACGATCAGGCTGGCGCTGCGCGGCGAGGCCGGGCGGCAGGTGGACTACCAGGTCCACTGCGGGCCGGCGATGGGCGCGTTCAACCGGTGGGTGGCGGGCACGGAGCTGGCCGACTGGCGGGCCAGGCACGTGGACGTCATCGCCGACCGGCTGATGGAGGCCGCCGCCGGGCTGCTCGAAGCCCGGCTGCGCGACCTGTCCAAGGACGGTTAGACGTTGAGCAGATGGCGGTTCAGGTCCTCCTGGACCGCCGTCAGCACCTCGGGCCGCGGGCCCTTGAGGTAGAAGTGGTCGCCGCCGAACACGCGCAGCGTGAAACCGCCGCCGGTGGCGTCGGCCCAGGCGCTGATCTCGTCCGGGTCGACCTCCGGGTCGGCGTCGCCGGTCAGCGCCGAGATCGGGCAGTCCGGACGCGGGCCGGGCAGCGGCGTGTACGACTCGTTCAGCTCGAAGTCGGCGCGCAGGCCCGGCAGGAACACCTCCAGCAGGCTGCGCTGGTCCATCACCTCCGACGGCGTGCCGTTCAGCTTGCCCATCTCGCTCAGCAGCTCGTCCTCCGACAGGTCGCTGAAGCGGCGGCGGCGGGTCGGCAGGTGCGGCGCGCGGCGTCCGGACACGAACAGCACCGCGGGCGGGAAGCGGCGGGCCGTCTCCCAGGCCACCACGGCCCCCATGCTGTGCCCGAACAGCGCGAACGGCCGGTCGGTGTACGGCTCGATGGCCTCCGACAGCGGCCCCACGAGCTGCTCCATGCGGTTGTAGGGCCGCTCGCGCAGGCGTGACTCGCGCCCCGGCAGCACCACCGGGCAGACGTCGACGTCCGGCGACAGGTGGTCGTCCCATTTGCGGAACAGCGCCGACCCGCCTCCCGCGTGCGCGAAGCAGAACAGTCTGATGCGGGCGTCGGGTCTGGGCTCGCCGCCCGCTATCCAGGAACCAGGCATGGTCAGAAAGCTACGGCCGATCGCCTTGCGCTGCCTGCTCAGTCTTGAGCAGGCAGCGCGCGCCGTCCTCACTAGCGTCGCAGTGAGGGAGGAGGCCCATGGAGCACGACGAGCGCGTGACGGAGACGGTCATCCGCCTGCTGGCCGAGGTGCTGCCCGGCGGTGCGGAGCTGACCCCCGACGCTTCACTCAAGGACAGCGGACTCGACTCGATCTCCGCGGTACGGGTGTGGTTCGAGATCCAGCGGGAGTTCTCGCTGGACTTCCCCGTCGAGCGGCTGGGGGGCTGCGCGACGCCGGCCGAGCTGGCCGAGCTGATCGCCGAGCTGGCCGGGACGGCGGACCACGAGACCCCCGCGACCGGGGCGGCGATGAGCCCGGCCCCCGGCGAGCGGCACGAGCCGTTCCCCCTGACGCCCCTGCAGCAGGCGTACGTCATGGGCGCGGACGAGGACGCCACCCCCGACCCGGTCGGCTGCCAGGTGTACCGCGAGTTCGAGGTGCCCGGCGTGGACCCCGCCCGCCTGCGCGCGGCCTGGCAGCGCGTCGTCGACCACCACGACGCCCTGCGCCTGGAGCTGGGCGAGGACGGCACCCAGCGGATCCTGGAGCGGGCCCTCTCCTGGGACCTGCCGGTGGACGAGCCCGGCGCCCGCGAGCGCCTCGCGCACCGGCGTTACGAGCCCGGCGTCTGGCCGCCGTTCGCCGTCGAGGTCACCACGCCCGGGACCGTGCACTTCGGCATCGACGCGAGCGTGACCGACGGCCGCGGGCTCGACGTGCTGCTGCGCGACTGGTGGCACTGCTACCGCGACCCCGGCCACGTGCTGGAGGACAGCGACCTGTCCGTCCGCGACTGCCTGCTGGCGCTGGACGCCCAGCGGCGCGGCCCCCGCCACCAGGAGGACCTGGACTACTGGCGGGAGCGCCTGGCCGACCTGCCGCCCGGCCCCGCCGCCGGCGTGCCGGACGGGTCGCCGCGCTCCGCGCTGACCGGCTCGCTGACCGCCGCCCAGTGGGGCGCCCTGCGCGCCAGGGCCGCCGAGCTGGACGTCTCGCCGACCGCTCTGGTGCTGACCCTGTTCGCCGAGACGGTCGGCAGGGGGCAGGACTGCTCCCTGGCCGTGACCACGACCGGCCGGGCCTGGCTGCCGCGCGAGGTGGACGAGGTGGTCGGGCCGTTCACCGGCACCGCCGTGTTCGCCGCCGAGAGCACGCTCGGCGAGCCGCTGCCGGAGGCGGTCCAGGAGGTGCACCGGCGGCTGTGGCGCGACCTCGGCCACGCGGGCGTCCCCGGCGTGACCGTCATGCGGGAGCTGCGCGAGCGCACGGCGCTGCCCGTCGTCTTCACCAGCCTGCTGGACGCCCGGCCCGACGAGGCCGTGCCGCCGGTGACGTACGCGCTGAGCCAGACCTCCGGTGTCGCGCTCGACCACCAGATGTGGGAGCACGACGGCGAGCTGCGGGTGCGCTGGGACCTGGTGCCCGGGTGCTTCGAGCCCGGCGAGCCGGAGACCCTGTTCGCCCGCTTCACCAACGCGCTGCGCGCCCTGGCCGCCGACACCGGCGAGGAGGAGATCCGGCCGCTCAACGAGCTGCAGAAGGCGTACTACGTGGCCCGCGCGGGCGGCTCGCACCCGTACGACGGCTGCCAGGTCCACCACAGCTTCCACGTCCGCGACCTGGACCGGGACCGGCTCGAACGGGCCTGGCTGCGCCTGGTGGCCGCGCACGACGCGCTGCGCTCGGAGGTCACCCACGACGGGACGCTGCGGGTCAGGCCGCACGCGCCGGAGAACTGGAGCATCCCCGAGACCCCCGGCGTCGAGGCCGAGGAGATGGCCGGGCGGGCGTTCCCGCTGGGCCGCTGGCCGCACTGGGAGCTGCGGGTCAGCGGTGAGACGGTGCACGCGGCCGTCGACCTCGCCGTGCTGGACGGCCGGAGCATCCACATCGTGCTGCGCGAGCTGTTCAGGCTGTACGCCGACCCGTCCGCCGAGCCGCGCCCGGCCGCCGAGGCGCCGGGCGCCCTTGAGCGCCCGCACGAAGGGGGCTACTGGAACGAGCGGTTCCGCGACCTGCCGCCGGGCCCCGAGGTGGCCACCACGCCCGCGCGCCGCGTCCGGCTGAGCGGCAGCGTCGCCGCGGTGTCCGACGAGACCGTCTTCGCCGCCCTGGCCGGCGCGCTGCGCCGGCGCTTCGCCGATCCGTTCAGCGTGTCCGTGGTGCGCTGGACCGGCGAGTCCGAGCCGCGGCGCCCCGGCGAGCACACCGCCCTGAGCTGGGTCACCGACGAGGAGTCCTACCCGGACCGGATCGCCGCCGACGCCGCCAACGGCGCCCTGACCGGCCTGGCCACGCTGCGCGGCCACGTCATGAAGGAACGCCGCCGCCGCGCCTACGCCTTCCCCGTCGTCTACACCAGCACCCTCGACCTGACCGAGCACCCCCTGCCGGACGGCGTCGAGGCCGGGCCCTGGATGACCTACACCCCGGACGTCGCGCTCGACTGCATCGTCATCAGGGAGGGCGACCGGCTGCACTACCACTGGGACGCGCTGGAGCCGGAGTTCCCCGACCTCGCCGAGCTGTTCGCGGCCTTCGAGGACCGGCTGCGCCCCGCGCACCGGCTGTTCGAGCGGCAGGCCGCCGCCGATCCCGACGCGGTCGCGCTGCGGCACGCCGGCGGCACCATGACATACGGGGAGCTGAACCGGCGCGCCAACGCCGTCGCCTGGCGGCTGAAGGAGCTGGACGTGGGGCCGGGGACGGTGGTCGCCGTGCGCCTGTGCCGTGGGCCCGACATGGTGGCCGCCGTCCTCGGGATACACAAGGCGGGCGGCGCCTACCTGCCGGTGGAGCCGTCCCTGCCCGATGAGCGGGCCGCCGTCATGCTGGACGACGCCGCCGCCGGGATCGTGCTCACCTGCGCGCAGACGCCCGGCTGGGCCGTGCCCGAGGGCGTGCGCGCCGTCGAGCTGGACGCCGGCGGCGGCGACGACCGCGGCGACCCGCCCCTCGCCGGGACCGTGGACGACCTCGCGTACGTGATCTTCACCTCGGGCAGCACCGGCAAGCCCAAGGGCGTCGAGGTCAGCCACCGGCCGCTGCTCAACCTGCTCGACTGGTGCTACCGCACCTTCGACTTCGACGCCTCCGACGTCGGGCTCTGCGTCACCTCGCTCGGCTTCGACCTGTCGGTGTTCGACATCTTCGGCCTGCTCGGCCGGGGCGCCTCGCTCTACATCGCCGACGAGGGCCAGCAGCGCGACCCCGAGCTGCTGCTGGACGTGCTCATCGACGAGCCGATCACGTTCTGGAACTCCGCGCCCACCACGCTCAACCAGCTCGCCCCGCTGCTCGCCGAGCGGCAGGGCGAGGAGGGCACCGGCGACCTGCGGCTGGTCTTCCTCAGCGGCGACTACACGCCGCTGCCGCTGCCGGACACCGTGCGCGCGACCTTCCCGCGGGCGCGGGTGGTCAGCCTGGGCGGCGCCACCGAGGCCACCGTCTGGTCGAACTGGTTCGAGGTGGGCGAGGTCGACCCGTCGTGGCGGAGCATCCCCTACGGGCGGCCGATCGACGACGCCGTCTACTACATCCTCGACGAGGACCGGCGGCCCTGCCCCGAGGGTGAGGAGGGCGACCTGTTCATCGGCGGCAGGTGCCTGAGCCTCGGCTACCGCAACCAGCCCGAGCTGACCGCCGAGCGGTTCGTGCCGGACCCGTTCGCGGGCGGGCGCATGTACCTGACCGGTGACCGGGCCGCGCTGCTGCCCGACGGGAACATCACGTTCCTCGGGCGGGCCGACAACCAGGTGAAGATCCGCGGGTTCCGGGTGGAGCTGGGCGAGATCGAGCACCGGCTGCGGCAACATCCGGACGTGCGGGACGTCGTCGTCCTGGCCCGCGACGACCGGTCGGGGGAGCGGAAGCTGGTCGCGTACGTGATGGCCGAGGGCGCGGAGCCGGACGTCGGGGAGCTGCGGGCGCACGCGGCCGGGACGTTGCCGGCGTACATGGTGCCCAACCACGTGGCGTTCGTCAGCACGTTCCCGGCCACCTCCAACGGCAAGCTGGACCGGGACGCCCTCCCCTGGCCGCTCGCCGACCGCGCCCCCGAGCCGGAACCCGAGCCCGAGCCGGAACCCGAGCCCGAGCCGGAACCCGAGCCCGAGCCCGAGGTGGCGGGACAGACGGTGACGGAGATCGCCGAGCTGTTCGCCGAGCTGATCGGTGTCGAGGAGGTCGATCCCGGCCAGGACCTCTGGGACCAGGGCGTCACCTCCTTCACCATGGTCCAGGTCTCCAAGGCGCTGCGGAAGCGGTACGGCAGGCGCGTGCCGGTGGCGCTGCTGCTGGAGAACCCGACCGTCACCGGCATCGCCACCGTCGTCGGCGCCCCCACCGACAAACCCGCGACGAACAAGCCTTCCACGACCAAGCCCGCGACGAAGAAGCCCTCCACGGACAAGCCCTCCACGGACAAGCCCGCCGCGAAGAAGCCCTCCACGGACAAGCCCGCCGAGCAGCCCGTGCGGGCCGACGTCGAGGCGGACGGGCCGGGGGAGGTCGACTTCTTCTCGCCCGAGGACCGGGAGGCGTTCAAGGCGGGCCAGTGGAACCTGCGCCCGCTGGAGCCGGACGCCAGCCTCATCCGCCTCGACCGCCTGGACGTGCCCGAGGAGCACTTCGCCTGGCGGGCCAGCGTGCGTGACTTCGCGCCCGGCTCGCTGCCGTACCGGTCGTTGTGCCGGCTGCTCGGGCTGCTGCGCGAACGGCGGCTCGGCGACCGCGCGCGCCACCTGTACCCGTCGGCCGGGGACACCTACGCCGTGCAGGCGTACCTGCACGTCACCAAGGGCGCGATCGGCGGCGTCGCCGAGGGGATCTACTACTACAACCCGGTCGAGCACGCCCTCCAGCTCGTGAACGGGCGCCCCGAGCTCGACCGTACGGCCCACTTCGTCTACAACCGCGACCTGTACGACCGCGCCGGCTTCAGCCTCTACCTCATCGGCCAGACCAAGGGCATCGAACCCCTGTACGGCGAGCAGAGCCTGCGCTACCTGACCCTGGAGGCGGGCTACCTCGGCCAGCTGCTGATGACCGGCCAGGCGGCCTGCGGCATCGGGCTCTGTCCCATCGGCGAGGTCGCCTTCGACCAGATGCGCGACCAGTTCGACCTGGACGACGGCCACCGCTTCCTCCAGGCGTTCCTGGGCGGCCCCGCCGAGTACGCGACCGGCGACGCCGCCCCCGTGTTCGCCACTCCCGTGCTCTCCACCCCGGAGACGGAACCGGCCCGCCGCGCCGAGCCCGCCCGGCGCGGCGAGCCGGCGCCCGAGGACCGGGCGGCCGGGCTCGCCGTGATCGGCATGGCCGGCCGCTACCCCGGCGCCGACGACCTGGACGGCTTCTGGCGCAACCTCAGCACCGGCACCCGCAGCCTGGGCCCGAGCCCCAGGGGCGAGCGTCCGGGCGGCTACCTGGAGCACATCGACCGCTTCGACAGCCTGCTCTTCCACGTCTCGCCGAAGGAGGCCGCGACGCTCGACCCGCAGCTCCGGCTGCTGCTGCACAGCGTCTGGGAGTGCCTGGAGCACGCCGGTCACACCCCCGGCTCGCTGCACGCGACCGCCCCCAGGGTGGGCGTCTTCGTCGGCTCGATGTGGCACGACTACCAGCACGCGGGGGCCGCCGCCTGGCGTGCGGGCGGCCCGGCCGTGGTCTCGGCGACCGCGTCCGACATGGTCAACCGCGTCTCGTACTTCTTCGGCTTCACCGGGCCGAGCATCGCGGTGGACACGTCGTGCTCGTCCACGCTGACCGCCCTGCACCTGGCCGCCCAGGCCATTCGTACGGGCGACTGCGACGCGGCCGTGGTCGCGGGCGTCAACCTGCTCGCCGACCCCTACCACGCCGGGCTGCTGGCCGGGCTTGGCCTGCTGGCCGAGGAGGCCGGCGCCGCCGCCTTCGACGCCGACCGGCCCGGCTGGACGGTCGGCGAGGGCGTCGGCTCCTTCCTGCTGCGGCCCGTCGCGGACGCCGTCCGGGCGGGGGACGCCGTCCACGGCGTGGTCGAGGCCACCTGGGTCGCGCACACCGGGCGTACCGGGCGGTTCACCGCGCCGAGCGCCGACGCCATGGCGGCGTCCATGCGCCGCGCCCTTGAGCGGGCCGGCGCCGGGCCCGGCGACGTCTCCTACGTCGAGTGCGCGGCGGCCGGAGCGGCCCTGGCCGACGCGGCCGAGGCCGAGGCGCTGGCCGAGGTCTTCGGCGAGCGGTCCGAGCCCGTCGCGGCGGGCACGCTCAAGCCGAACATCGGCCATCTCGAAGCCGCGTCCGGCGCCTCCCAGCTCGCCAAGGTGCTGCTGCAACTGCGGCACGGACGGCTGGCGCCCACTCTCCTCGCCGACCCGCCCACCGACGCGGTCGCCGTGCCGGAGCAGCCGGAGCCGTGGACCGGCGAGCGGCGGGCGCTGATCAACGCCTTCGGGGCGACCGGCACGCACGCCCACGCCGTCGTCCGCGCGCCCCTTCCCGAGGAGACCCCGGGCAGCGCGGCCGAGGACGGCCAGGAACACGCCGTCCTGGTCTCCGCCGCGACCCGGGAGCGGCTGGTGACCGCCGCCCGCCGCCTGGCCGAGACCGGGGAGCGGGACGTGCGCCGGATCGCCTGCACCACCCAGACCGGGCGTGCCGCCCTCGCGCACCGGCTCGCCGTCCTCTGCCGTGACGCGGCCGGGCTGCGGGAGGGGCTGGAGGCGTTCGCGGCGGGCAGGACGCACCCGTCCGTGCTCGCCGGGCGCTCCGGCGGAGGCGCCGGCCCGGCGGGCACGGAGGCCGAGGCGGCGGCCGCCTGGGTGGCCGGGCAGGACGTCGACTGGGCACGGTTCTGGCCGGAGCCGCCCGGACGCGTCGCGCTGCCCGCCTACCCGTTCGAGGCCGAGCCGTACTGGATCGAACGGGCGGAGCCGGTCGCGGCCCGGGCCGCCGCCGGGGACATGGAGGAGTACCTCAAGGGCGTCTACGCCGAGGTCTCGGGCATCGACGCCGACCGGCTGGGGACGCGGGTGCCGCTGGAGCAGTACGGGCTGACGTCGTCCCAGATCGTCGAGCTCAACGCGCGGCTGGAGCGGGACCTGGGCGAGCGGTCGCGCACGCTCTTCTTCGAGCACAAGGACCTGGCCGGGGTCGCCGCCGCGCTGTCCGCCAGAACCCCCGCCCCGCCCCCGACGGACCGACCGGATCGGACCGATCGGACCGATCGGACCGAACCGCGAACCGCCGGGACGGACGGTCCCGGCGGCGGCGCCGACGACGACGCGATCGCCGTCATCGGGATCGCCGGGCGTTACCCCGACGCCCCCGACCTGGGCACGTTCTGGGAGAACCTGGCCGCCGGGCGGCACTCGCTCTCCCGCGTCCCCGCCGACAGGACCCGCGACGGCTGGCCCGTGGACCTCATGTGGGGCGGCTTCCTCGACGGCGTCACCGACTTCGACCCGCTGCTGTTCGGCATCACCCCGCGCGACGCGGCCCTCATGGACCCGCAGGAGCGCGTCTTCCTGGAGGTCACCTGGGAGGCCCTGGAGGACGCGGGCTACCCGCGCACCCGCCTGCGCGACCGGCACGGTTCGAACGTCGCCGTCTACGCGGGCGTGATGTACAACGAGTACCCCTTCTTCGGCGTCGAGCAGAGCCTGCGCGGCACGCCCCAGGACACCGGCGCGACCCTCGGCGGCGTGGCCAACCGCGTCTCCTACCACCTGGACCTCAAGGGGCCCAGCATGTCGGTCGACACGATGTGCTCGTCGTCGCTGGCCGCGCTGCACCTCGCGGTCCGGTCGCTGCGCCAGGGGGAGTGCGAGCTGGCGATCGCCGGCGGCGTCAACCTCAACCTGCACCCGAACAAGTTCGTCCAGCACGCCCGCATGCGGCTCACCGCCGGCGACCGGCGCTGCCACAGCTTCGGGGCCGGCGGCGACGGCTTCGTGCCCGCCGAGGGCGCCGGGGTCGTCCTGCTCAAGCCGCTGTCCAGGGCCAAGGAGGACGGCGACCGCATCCACGCCGTGATCAGGGGCACCGCCGTCGTGCACTCGGGCCGGACGAACGGCTGGGTGGTGCCGAGCCCCGTCGAGGAGGGCGAGCTCGTCGCCCGCGCGCTCGCCGACGCGGGCGTGGACCCCGCCGGCATCGGCTACCTGGAGTGCCACGGCGCGGGCACCGCGCTCGGCGACCCCATCGAGATCAACGCCCTCATGCGGGTGTTCGGGCCGGCGGGTGCCGCGCCGGGCAGCATCCCGATCGGGTCGGTCAAGTCCAACCTCGGGCACGTCGAGTCGGGCGCCGGCATCGCCGGGCTCACCAAGGTCGTGCTCCAGCTCCGGCACCGGCGGCTCGTGCCCTCCCTGCACGCCGACGAGCTCAACCCGGACATCGCCTGGGACGAGATCCCCTTCCGCGTGCAGCGCGAGGCGGCCGACTGGCCCGATGGGCCCGGCGGCGCGCCCCGGCGGGCGGGCCTCAGCTCGTTCGGCGCCGGCGGGACGATCGCGCACGCGGTGATCGAGGAGGCCCCGCCCGCCCCGCCCGCCACTCCCGACGCCGGACCGCAGCTGATCGTGCTGTCGGCCCACGACGAGCGGCGGCTGCGCGCCATGGCGGGCCGGCTGGCCGGCCACCTGCGCGCGACGCCCGAGAACCTCGCCGACGTCGCCCACACCCTCCGGACCGGACGGGAACCGCTGCGCGAACGGCTCGCCCTGGTCGTCGCGGACGTGGCGGAGCTGTGCGAACGGCTGGAGCGGTTCGCCCGGTCGGAGCCCGCCGACGTGCTGCGCGGCCGGACACGTCCCGGCGCCCCGCCGTCCGGGCGGCCCGGCGACCAGCTGTCCGGACGGTCCGGCGACCTGCTGGAGCTGGGACGGCACTGGGTGGACGGCGGCCACGTGGACTGGACGCCGCCGCCGGGCGCGCGGCTGGTGGGGCTGCCGTCGTACCCGTTCGACCGGATGCGGTGCTGGCCGTTCGAACCCGCCTCCGGCGACCGGGAACCGGCCGCCCCCGAGACGCCGCTCTTCGAACGGACCTGGACGCCGTCCGGGCAGCCCGCCCACGACCCCGGGACGCTCGGCGACGGGACCGTGGTGTGCCTGTTCGACGCCGCCTCGGAGGAGCTGGCGCGCTCGCTCGGCGACCAGGTCGTGCCCGTCCGAGCGGGCGAGCCCGTCCCCGAGGAGTTCACCGGCTGGATCGACCTGCGCGACCTGGGCGAGGCCGACCCGGGGGGCGAGCTGGACCGGCTCGCCGTCCTGCGGGACGCCCTGGCCCGGCGCCGCCCGCTCCGGATCCTGCACGTCACCAGCGGCCTGCTGGACCTCGAAGGCGCCTCGCCGAGCCTGGCGGGGGCGCGGATGGCGGGGTTCGTCCGGATGCTCGCCGCCGAGTACCCGGCGGTCACCGCCACGGTGCTGGACAGCGACCGGCCCACGGCCGCGCAGATCCGCGCCGAGTGGGCGGCCGCGGAGCCGTACGGGGAGGTCTGTTACCGCGACGGCGAGCGGTTCCGTCCTGATCTGCGGGAGTTGTCCGCGCGGTACGCCGAGCCGGAGCTCGATCCCGCGGCCGTCTACGTCGTGAGCGGCGGCACCAGGGGGCTTGGGGCGCTGGTGGCCCGCCACCTGGCCGATCGAGGCGCGCGCCGGCTCGCCCTGCTCGGCGTGCGCCCGCTGCCGCCGCGCGAGCAGTGGGACGGCTCCGGCGAGGAGGCCGTCGCCACCGTCCTCGACCTGGAACGCGCGGGCGCCCGGGTGGTCGTGCACACCGGGCCGCCGTCCGGGGTGGCCGCCTTCCTGGACGGCGTGCGGCGCGAGCTGGGCCCGATCGGCGGCGTCGTCCACTGCGCGGGACGTTCCAGCCAGGGCCGTCCGTCGCTGGCCCACAAGTCCGAGGACGACCTGCGGGCCGTGCTCACGCCCAAGGCCGACCTCCTGGAGGCGCTGGACGAGGCGTGCGCCGGGGACCGTCCGGCCTTCTTCGTCACCTTCTCCTCCGTGTGCGCCGCCGTGCCCGCGCTGGCCGCCGGGGTGGCCGACTACGCGGCCGCCAACGCCTTCCTCGACTACTGCACCGGGGTCAGGCGGCGGTCCGGGCGGACCGAGTTCCGGTCGGTCGACTGGCCGCAGTGGCGGGAGTCCGGCGGGGCGCGCGGGAAGCCGAACGTCGGCGAGGCCGTCGGTCTGGCGTCCCTCGGCGACCGGGACGGGCTGCGGGTGCTGGACCGGGTGATCGGCCTGCCGCGCGGCGCGACCGTGCTGCCGTGCCCGCCGTCCGGCGCGTCCGTGGACGTCCCGGCGCTGATCCGGCTCCCCGAACGGGCGGACCACAGCCCGCCCCCCGCCCACCCGGCCCCCGCCCACCCGGCCCCCGCCCACCCGGCTCCCGAGCCGGCGCGGGCCGACGGGCCCGACTGGCTGGCCGTGCTGTTCTCGGAGACGATCGGCATCCCCGTGGACGCGCTGGACCCGACGGCGGAGTTCGGGGACCTCGGCGTCGAGTCGGTGATGCTGGCCGAGCTGGTGCAGCGCATCGAGGAACGGCTCGGGGAGAGCCTGGAACCGTCGCTGCTGCTCGACTACCCCACCCTGGAGCAACTCCGCGACCGCCTGGGCCACCCCGAGCCGGCTGCCGACCATGTGGACGCCCCCGAGCCGGGCGTCAGCCGTCCGGCCGCCACCGAGCCGACCGCCGATCGTCCGGACGTCCCCGAGCCGGGCGCGCGGGGGGAGGGCCGGGAGACCGCGCAGGGCGGCGCCCCCGTGCCTGCCCTTCCGGGTGCCGCCGAGGATCGCAGGATCGCGATCATCGGCATGGCCTGCCGGTTCCCCGGCGCGCCCGACGTGGCCGCGTTCTGGCGGAACCTCACCGAGGGCCGGTGCGACGTGCGCGAGGTGCCCGCCTCCCGCTGGGACCACCGCGAGCTCTACTCGCCCGAACCCGCCCTCGGCCGCAGCATCAGCAAGTGGGGCGGCTTCGTCGACGGCATCGAGGACTTCGACAACGACTACTTCGACCTGGGCGAGGACGAGGCCCGCGCCCTCGACCCGGCCATCCGCATGTTCCTGGAGTGCTGCGCGGCCTGCCTGGCCGACGCCGGATACGACCCCGCCGAGCTGCGCGGACGCCGGGCCGGCGTGTTCGCCGGAGCCCGCATGTCCGACTACGGGCGCCGGGTCGGCATCCGGCCGGGCGGGCTGGCCTCCGACCAGAACTTCATCGCGGCCAGGGTCGCCCACCACTTCGATCTGCGCGGCCCCAACCTCGTCGTGGACAGCGCCTGCTCCTCCTCGCTGGTCGGCGTGCAGCTCGCCGCGCAGAGCCTGCTCGCCGGGGAGGCCGAGGTCGCCCTGGCGGGCGGGGTGGAGGTGCTCCTGGACGAGAACGACTACCTCCAGCTCAGCGCGGCCAAGGCACTGTCGCCCACCGGACGGTGTCACACGTTCGACGAGCGCGCCGACGGGTTCGTGCCGGGGGAGGGGTGCGGGGTCGTCCTGCTCAAGCCGCTGCGCGCGGCGCTGGCCGACGGCGACCGGGTGCACGCGGTCATCGAGGCGGTCGCGGTGAACAACGACGGCCGCACCATGGGCGTCACCACGCCCAACCCCGAGGCCCAGGCGGACGTGGTCCGCCGGGCCCTGGCGGCGGCCGGCCGCACGCCCGCGGAGATCGGCCTGATCGAGGCGCACGGCACCGGCACGCTGATCGGCGACCCCATCGAGCTGCGCGCCCTGACGCGGGTGTTCGCCGAGGGCGGCGGCGACCCGGGAACGTGCGCGATCGGCAGCGTAAAGAGCAACATCGGCCACACGCTCAGCGCGGCCGGGGTCGCCGGGTTGATCAAGGCGGCGCTGGCCGTCGAGCACGGCCGGATCCCGCCGACGTTGTCCTGCGAGCGGCCCAACCCGCGCTTCGACTTCGCCGCCTCGCCCTTCGAGCCCGCCACCGAGCCGCGGGACTGGCCCTCGCCCAGGGTCGCGGGCGTGAGCTCGTTCGGGCTCGGCGGCACCAACGCGCACCTCGTGCTGAGCGAGCCGGACCCGCGGACGCGCGTGCGGCCCGAACGCGAGCCCGCTCCCGCGCCGGTCTTCCGGCGCAGGCGACTGTGGCTGGAGCGCGACCCGGTCCCGGCCCGCGACCCGGCCCGCGACCCGGCCCGCGACCCGGCCCGCGACCCGGCGCCGGCCGGCGCCTCCGGCCCCGGTCCCGATCCCGGCCCGCCGGACGACGCCAGCTCGCTGCTCGACCTGAACATCACCACGGGGAGGCGCTGACTCCATGCCCGCGATCGAGTGTCACACCACGCTGAAGCACACCGACTTCATCATGCGGAACCACCGCGTGCACGACGTGTCCGTCATGCCCGGGGTGACGTTCCTCGATCTGGTGTTCCGCACGCTGATGGCGACCGGGCGCGACGCCGGGGAGATCGTCCTGCGCGAGGTGCTGTTCACCGAGGCGATCGTCACCAAGCCGGAGGCCGACCGGGAGATCCGCGTCACCGTCGACGGCGCCGACGTGCGGGCGGAGAGCCGCTGGAGCAGGGACGGGACGCCGCTGTCCGGCTGGCGGCGGAACTTCACCGGCAAGGTGGGCACGCCGAGCGGCCCCGAGCCCGGCCCGATCGACCTGGACGCCCTCCGCCGGGGCGCCCGGCGGCACGGCGACATGGAGGACCTGTACGCCCGCGCCAGGGCCGAGGACATCAGCCACGGCGCCCCGATGAAGTGCGCCGGACGGCTGCACCACGGCGACGGCTACCTGCTCGCCGAGCTGCGGCAGGACTCGCCCGCCCCCGGCCACGAGGGCTTCCACCTGCACCCCGCCCGGCTGGACGCGGCCACGCTGGCCGGGCTGGGCCAGACCGAGGCGTCGGGGCGGGAGCCGTTCATCCCGGTCTACATCGCCGAGTTCCGCGCGCCCCGGCGGCTCGGCGCGGCCTTCCACGTGTACGCGCCGCGTCCGGAGAGCATCGCGCCGTCCGGCGACGTGATCACCAACGACTTCGGCCTCTACGACGAGCGGGGGCACTTCGTCGCCGGGTTCGGCGGGCTGTCGTGCAAGCGCATCAGGTCGCCGCGGCTGATCGAGCGGCTGCTCGACGACCCGGCACGTCCGGAGCAGCCGTCCGCCACCGGCCACAACGGCTCCGGCGACCTGGTCGGCCGGCTGCGCGAGCTCGTCGCCGGGCCGCTCGGCCGCCCGCCCGGCGAGGTGCCCACCGGGACCGGCTTCTACGACCTCGGCCTGGACTCGGTCACGCTCGTGGACATCAGCGAACGGCTGGAGAAGATCGTCGGGCGGCGGCTCTACCCGACCCTGCTGTTCGAGTACGGCGACATCGACAGCCTCGCCGCCCACCTCTCCTCCGCCTACGACCTCACCCCGGGAGAGCCGGAGCCCGAGCCGGGCGAGACGCGCTGCTTCCGCGACGTGTGGGTGCCGCGACCCCAGGACGGCGACGACCCCGGCGAGTACCGCGAGATCACCCCCGGCGCCCGGTACGACGGTTCCCGGCACCTGGTGATCCGGGCCACGCAGGGTGAGCCCGCCGATCCGTGCCTGGCCGTCTGGGAGACCGCGAAGGCCGTCCTCGCCGCGAAGCCGGAGCGGCCGGTCACCCTCACCTACGCCCACACCGGCGACGACCCCGCCCACGAGGCCGTCGGCGCGCTGGCCAGGACGATCACCGCCGAGACCCCGCTGATCCGCTGCCGCAGCATCCGGCTGGACACCGCCGCCACCGCCCCCGCCGACTCCGACGTGCTGCGGGACGCCTCCGCCGAGCCCGAGATCCGCTACGAGCGCGGCGAACGCCTGGTGCGCCGCTGGCTCCCGGCCGAGCAGCCCGAGCCCGGCGGGCCCGTCCCGATCAGGAAGGGCGGCGTGTACGTGATCGCCGGCGGGACGGGCGGCATCGGCCGCCTCCTCGCCGAGCACCTGGAACGCCGCCACCAGGCCACGGCCGTGCCCGTCAGCAGGAACGCGGAGATCTCCGCCGACCTGACCGACCCGGACCAGGTCGAGCGCGCCCTCGCCACGGTCCGGCAGCGCCACGGCCGCATCGACGGCGTCGTCCACTGCGCGGGCGTCAACCGCGACGGGCTCTATCCGGGCAAGCGGGCCGCCGACATCGAGGCCGTGGTGGCGGCCAAGGCCCTGAGCGTGCGCCACCTGGACGCCGCGACCAGGGACGACGACCTGGACTGTTTCGTGGTGTTCTCGTCGGTGTCGGCGTCGCTGGCCAACCCGGGGCAGGCCGACTACGCCTTCGCGAACGCGTACCTGGAGGAGTTCGCCCGGCGGCGGGCGGCGCGGGGGGACCGGCCGGGCCGGACCCTGGCGATCGCGTGGCCGTACTGGGCCGAGGGCGGGATGCGGGTCGGGCCGGAGACGGTCGAGCGCGCCCGCACGGCCACCGGGATGGTCCCGTTGCCCACCGAGGCCGCCCTCGACGTGTTCGACCGCGCCCTGAGCGGGACCGAGGACGTCCTGACGGTGCTGCACGGCGACGCGGACCGCATCCCGGCGTTGCTGCCGACCGCCCCACCGCAACCCTCGCCCCGCCCGGCCTCCCGGCCTGTGGCGGCCGCGCCGCGTGCCGCGGAGCGGGTGGCGGTCGGCGGCGAGCCCGGCGGGGTGCGCCTCGACGAGCCCATCGCGGTCGTCGGGCTGGCCGGGCGCTACCCGCAGGCCCCCGACCTGCGCGCCTTCTGGCGCAACCTGGCCGAGGGGCGCGACTGCATCGAGGAGATCCCGGACGGCCGCTGGAACCACGACGAGATCTACGACCCCGAGAAGGGCGCCCGTGGCAGGACGTACGGCAAGTGGGGCGGCTTCCTCGACGGCGTCGACCGCTTCGATCCGGCCTTCTTCGGCATCTCCCGCCGCGACGCCGAACGCATGGACCCGCAGGAACGGCTGTTCCTCCAGACCTGCTGGCACGCGCTGGAGGACGCCGGCCACCCGCCGGAGTCGCTGTCGGCGCAGAGCGTCGGCGTGTTCGCGGGCGTCATGTGGAACCACTACCAGCTCGTCGAGGGCGGGGAGGGCGGCGTCGCCCCCACGGCCATGCACGCCTCCATCGCCAACCGCGTCTCCTACACCCTCGACCTGCACGGCCCGAGCATCGCGCTGGACACCGCCTGCTCCTCCTCGCTGACCGCCGTGCACCTGGCCGTCGAGAGCCTGCGGCGCGGCGAGTGCGACCTCGCCCTGGCCGGCGGCGTGAACGCGACCGTCCATCCGCAGAAGTACCTGCAACTCGCCCAGGGACACTGGCTGTCGGAGGACGGCCGGTGCCGCGCCTTCGGTGCCGGCGGCAGCGGGTACGTGCCCGGCGAGGGCGTCGGGGCCGTCCTGCTCAGGCCGCTCTCGCGGGCCAGGGCCGACGGCGACCACGTCTACGGCGTCATCGCCGCCACCGCCGTCAACCACACCGGCCGGACCAGCGGCGCCACGGTCCCGAGCCCGCGCTCGCAGGCCCAGCTCATCGGCACGGCGATCCGCAGGTCCGGCTGGGACCCGGCGAGCATCGACTACATCGAGGCGCACGGCACCGGCACCTCGCTCGGCGACCCGATCGAGGTCGAGGGCATGCGCCAGGCCCTGCCGGAGGGCGCGGACTGCGCGATCGGCTCGGTCAAGTCCAACATCGGCCACCTGGAGGGCGCGGCCGGGATCGCCGGGCTCACCAAGGTGCTGCTCCAGCTCCAGCACGGGCAACTGGTGCCGTCCCTGCACGCCGACCAGCTCAACCCGAAGATCGACTTCGCCGCCACGCCCTTCCACGTGCAGCGCGCGCTCGAACCCTGGACCCGCGCGGACGGCACACCCCGGCGGGCCGGGGTCAGCGCGTTCGGCGCGGGCGGCACGAACGCGCACGTCCTGGTCGAGGAGGCGCCGGAGCCCGCTCCCGGACCGGGCGCGGACGGGCCCTGCCTGGTCGTGCTCTCCGCCCGTACGTCCGAGGCGCTGCGCGACTACGCCCGCGCCTGGACCCGCTTCCTGGCGGACACCGCCGCCACGGGCTCCCCGGGCGGCTCCCGGGGCGGTGTCGAACGGGTGGCCGCGCTGCTCGGCATCCCCGCCGACCAGCTCGACCCGGCCGACTCGCTGGGCGACCTCGGCCTCGACCCGGCCGCGCTGATCCAGCTCGGGCAGGGCCTCTCGCTGGACGACACCGTCGCCTCCCTGGCCGGGCCCGGCACCGCCCTGGCCGACCTCGCCTACACCTCGCAGGTCGGGCGGACCGGCATGGCGGAGCGGCTGGCGCTCGTCGTGCACGACGTGGCCGAGCTGCGGGACGGCCTGGAGGCGTACGCGGCGGGCGCGAACCCCGGCCCCGGCGTCTTCACCGGCTCCGGCGGCGAGGAAGGCACGACGCCGTCGGCGGCGGAATGCGTCCGGCTGTTCCGGGCCGGACGGCTGGCGGAGGTGGCGGCGGCCTGGGCAGGGGGAGCGGAGGTGCCGTGGCGCGAGTGCCACGACGGCGGGCGGCTGGTGTCGCTGCCGGTCTACCCGTTCCAGGAGGAGAGCTGCTGGCTCGGCCGCTGGCAGCGCGCCGCCACGGCCCCCGAGCCACCTGCCGCGTCACCCACCGAACCGCCCGCCGTGCAGACGCCCGCCGTGCAGACGCCGGAGCAGGCCGTGGAGCTCGTGCCGGACGGGGAAGGGGTGCGGTTCGAGGTGCTGCCCGAAGGGGTGGCGCTGGTGGTGATGGGGTCCGGGGCGTCCATGTTCACCAGGGAGCTGATCGACGACCTGCAGGCCGCGTTCGCCGAGATCGCCGGACGCGAGGACGTCAAGGCGGTCGTCCTCACCGGCAGCGGCAACGTCTTCAGCATGGGCGCCACCCCGGAGGCCCTGCGCACGCTCGCGGGCGGCGAGGGACGCTTCACGGACGTGCCCTTCCTGTACGAGGGGCTGCTGCGGTGCGACCGGCCGGTCATCGCCGCCGTCCAGGGGCACGCGTCGGGCGGTGGGCTGGCCTTCGGGCTGTTCGCCGACCTCGTCGTCATGGCGGCCGAAGGGGTCTACAGCGCCAACTTCATGAAATTCGGCTTCACGCCCGGGATGGGCGCGACGTACATCCTGGAGGAGCGGCTCGGCCGGTCGGCGGCGCACGAGATGCTCTACACCGGCCGGTCCGTCACGGGTGAGGAGCTGGCCCGGCGAGGGGCCGGGGTGACCGTCCTGCCGCAGGGCGCCGTGCTGAAGGCGGCGCTCAGGCACGCCCGCTCGATCGCCGCGCTGCCGCTGCCCGCCCTGCGGGCGCTCAAGTCCGAGCTGGCCGGACGGGTGCTCGACCGGCTGACCGGCGTCATCGCGGGAGAGTCGGGGATGCACGAGCGCGTGCTGGGGGAGGAGTCGCTGGCCCGCGTCGACGACTACTTCGCCAAGGTGGACACCTTCAGAGGCGACGCCCCGAAGGCGGACACCGGTGGAAGCGGCGCCCCGAAGGCGGACACCGGCGGAAGCGCGTCACCGAAGGCCGGCGCCTCCGAAGGCGGGTTCTCCGAGGAAGGGGCCTCCGAGCCCGGTCGTTCCCGGGGCGGTGCGGAGGCCCGGCCCGTGGAAGGCCGTTCCGCGGGGGCCGGGCCTGAGCCGGGGGAGGTGCGGCGGGTCATCGAGGGCACGCTCATGAGCCACCTCTACCTCCAGCCCCACGAGGTGGACGACTCGCTGAGCTTCAGCGAGATGGGGCTGGACTCGATAGGGGCCGTGGAGATCGTCCGGGACCTGAACCGGAGCTTCGGGCTCGACCTGGACTCCGTCGCCGTCTACGACCACCCGACCGTCCCCGCGCTGGTGGCGGCCGTCCGGGAGGCCGTGGCCGCCGACGGGCTGACCGTGCCCCCGCCGCGTCCCGCCCCCGAGCAGCCGGTCCCGGAGGAGCGACCTTCCGTACCGCGTCCCGCCCCCCAGCAGCCGGTTCGGGAGCAGCGACCTTTCGTACCCGAACAACCCACCCCCGCCGAGCGGGACGGGACGTCCGGACCGGGCGACCCGGAGGAGCGGGCGGGCCAGGTCCGGCTGCCCTCGCTGGACGGCGACCGCGCCGAGCCGGGCACCACGGCCGTCCAGCCTCCCGCGAACACCGGCACGGTCACCCTGGAGACGGTGCGACCCCCCGAAGAGCCCCCCGCCCGGAACGAGCCTTCCGCCCGTGAGGAGCAGGCCGCCCGTGAGGAGCAGGCCGCCCGTGAGGAGCAGGCCGTCCGTGAGGGGCCGTCCGCGCGGGAGGAGACGCCCGCCCGGGAGGGGGACATCGCCGTCATCGGCATGGCCGGGCGCTTCCCGGACGCGCCCGACCTTGAGGCGTTCTGGCGGAACCTGGCGGACGGCCGGTGCAGCATCCGCGAGGTGCCCCCGGAGCGGTTCGACGTGTCGCGGGTGTACGACGCCGACCGCATGGCGCCGGGCCGGACGTACAGCAAGTGGGCCGCCATGCTCGCCGACGTCGACGCCTTCGACGCGGCCTTCTTCAACATCTCGCCCCTCGAGGCCGAGACGATGGACCCGCAGCAGCGGCTGTTCCTCCAGGAGGCGTGGCACGCCCTGGAGGACGCCGGCTACGCCGCCAGGTCCGGCCGCAGGCCGTGGGGATGCTTCGTCGGCTGCGGCGCGGGCGACTACGCCGGCCTGCTCGCGGCGGCCGGACGCGACGACACCGGGCACGCCTTCCTCGGCAACGCCTCCTCGGTGCTGCCCGCGCGGATCGCGTACCTGCTGGACTTCGGCGGGCCGACCATGGCCGTGGACACCGCGTGCTCGTCCTCGCTGGTGGCCGTGCACCTGGCCTGCGAGAGCATCCGGCGCGGCGAGTGCGAGGCGGCGGTCGCGGGTGGGGTGGCGGTGATGAACACCCCGAGGATGCACATCTGGTGCAGCAAGGCCGGGATGCTCTCGCCCACCGGCACCTGCGCGCCCTTCGACGAGTCGGCCGACGGCATCGTGCTGGGCGAGGGCGTCGGCGTGGTCGTGCTGAAGCGGCTTGACCGGGCGCTGGCGGACGGCGACCACGTCCACGGCGTCATCCGGGCCAGCGGCGTCAACGGCGACGGCGCGAGCAACGGCATCACCGCGCCAAGCGCCTCCTCCCAGGCGGAACTGCTGACCGAGGTGCACCGGCGGGCCGGGATCCGTCCCGGCGCGGTGGACTACGTCGAGACGCACGGCACCGGGACCGAACTGGGCGACCCGATCGAGGTCAAGGCGCTGGCGAAGGTGTTCGGCACGGACCGCGAGCGCCCGTGCCGCATCGGGTCGCTCAAGGCGAACGTCGGCCACACCACCATGGCGGCGGGGATCGGCGGGCTGCTCAAGACGCTGCTGGCGTTACGGCATGGGCAGTTGCCGCCGTCGCCGGGGTTCGTCCGGGCCAACCCGAAGATCGACTTCGCGGACGGCGCGCTCGAAGTGGTCACGGAGCTGTCGCCCTGGACGCCCGGCCGCTCGGGCGAGCGGGTCGCGGCGGTGAGCAGCTTCGGCTTCAGCGGGACGAACTGCCACGTCGTGGTCGCCGACCCGCCCTCCCGCGAACCGCGGGCCGGCGGACGCGAGGACGTCGTCGTGCCGTTGTCGGCCTCGGACGAGCAGGCCCTGGCACGGCTGCGCACCGGCCTGGCCGGCCACCTCGACGCCCACCCGGAGCTGGAGGTGCGCGACGTCGCCCGCACGCTTGCCGTCGGCAGGCCGCACCTGGCCGGGGCCCGGTGCGCGTACGTGGCCGGGGACCTCGCCGAGCTGCGTGGCCAGCTGCGCGACGGCGCCCGCCCGGCACGCGGCGAGGCGGGACGCCTCGCCGAGCGGTACACCAGCGGCGAAGACCTCCCCTGGGACGACCTGACGGCGGGCGGGCGGCGGGTGCCGCTGCCGGGATACCCGTTCGCGGGCGACCGGCGCCACTGGATCAGCGACACCGGCCACCCAGCAGGGCCCGCCCCCGAAACGCGGATCCACCCCGACGACCCGCTGGTCGCCGACCACCGGATCGGCGGCACCCCCGTGCTGCCCGGCGTGGCCTTCCTGACGATCGCCGCCGAGCGCGGCGGGCTGTCCGGTCCGGTGCGCTTCGAGCGGGTACGGTGGCTGCGCCCGTTCGAGGTGCGCGAGGCCCGGCCCCTGGACGTGGTCGTGCACGACGACGGCGGCTTCGAGCTGGACGGGCACGCCCGCGGCACCCTGCGGAGCGGCGACGGCGGTCCCCGGCGGCTGGACGTCGCGCGGGTCGAGGCCCGTTGCGCGGACAGTCGTCCGGCCGACGATCTCTACCGCGCCTTCGACCGCGCCGGGCTGCACTACGGGCCCGGGTTCCGGGTGTTGCGCGAGGTCCGCGTCGGCGACGGCGAGGCGCTCGGCGTCCTGCGTGACGGCGCGCGCTGGGAGGCGCTGCTGGACGGCGCGCTCCAGACCGTCGCGGCGCTGCGTCCCGAGGACGGCGAGCCCGCGATGCCGTTCAGCGTGGAGTCGGCCGAGCTGGACGGCCCGATCACCGGCCCCGCCCACGCCCACGTGACCGACGAGGGCCGGGACGGGTACACGGTCCGCCTCGCCGACGCCGCCGGGCAGGTCAGGGCCGAGTTCCGGGGGGTCGTCCTGCGGACCCGACCGGCCCGACCGGCGGACGGCATGATCTTCGCCCCCGTCTGGCGCCGGACCGAACCCGCCACCGGCTCCGGTGCGGGCGGCGGGCGGGCGCTCGTGCTGCACACCCCCGCCGCCGAGCCGCTGGCCCGCGCCCTCCTGGACACCCACGAGGACGGCCGCCTGGCGCCGCTGGCCGCGCCCGCCCCGCCGGAGGGACGGCCGGAGGGACGGCCGGAGGGACGGTACGACACCGTGTACGTCCTCGCCCTGCCCGACCGGAGCGGCCCGCCGGCCGCAGACACCACAAGCCGCGACGTGTTCCGCCTGGTCAAGCGGCTTGCCGAGCAGGGGCGCGGCTGGAGGCCCACGGTGAAGGTGGTCGTCGCCGGAGCCGTGCGGGTCGGGGACGAGGAGCTCGTCCCGCACGCGGCCGGCGTGATCGGCCTGACCAGGGCGGTGGCCGCCGAGCACCCGCACTGGACCGTCGCCGTCATCGACGTCGGCACCGAGCCGCAGCCCACCGCCGACCTCGCCCGCCTGGTACGCGCCGAGAGCTGCGCCGACGAGCTGGTCGCCCTCCGCGACGGCCACCGCCACCTCCGCACCCTGGAACCCCTGCCCCTGACCTCCGGCCGCAGCCCGTACCGGGACGGCGGGGCCTACCTGATCGTGGGCGGGACCGGCGGCCTCGGACGGACCCTGAGCCGGCATCTGGCCGCCACCGCAGGGGCGCGGCTGGCCCTGGTCGGACGGCGGGAGATCGGCCCCGAGATCCGCGAGCAGCTGGCCGAGATCGAGTCGCTCGGCGGCCAGGCCGTGTACCTGCGGGCCGACGTGGCCGACCGGGCCGCGTTCGGCAGGGCCGTCGAGGCGGCCCGGCAGCGGTTCGGCGAGCTCCACGGCGCCTTCCACGCCGCTCTGGTGCTGCGCGACATGACGCTCGCCAACATGGACGACGACGCGTTCGCCCAGGTGCTCGCGCCCAAGGTCGCCGGTGCCGCCGTCTTCGCCGAGGCGCTGGCGGGACCGCCGCTCGACTTCCTGGCCTACTTCTCCTCGGCGGCCTCGTTCGTCGAGGTGGGCGGCCAGGCGAACTACGCGGCCGCCAGCACGTTCGAGGACGCCTACGCGCTGAGCCTGCCCGACCGGCCGGTCAGCGTGATCAACTGGGGCTACTGGGGCAGCGTCGGCGCGGTCTCCGGCGGCGGCTACCACGGCCGGTTCGCCGGGCTGGGCATCGGCTCGATCGAGCCCGAGGAGGGCATGGCGGCGCTGGCGTCCGTCCTGGGCTCGGGCGCGCGGCAGGCACTCGTCGTCAAGGCGGAGCCCAAGGGCCTGGCCCACATCGGCGTCCGCCCCCCGGACGCCGCCGCCGAGCCCGGCCGGACCGGCGAGCTCGCGGAGCTGGAACGGGCGCGGACGGCGTTCGGCGCGCTGGACGACCTGGCCCGCGGGCTGCTGCACCGGTCGGCCGACCGGGTGAGGGCCGTCGAGAACGTGCGCGCGGACCGCGGACGGCTGCGGGCCGCCGTGCTCGACCTGCTGGACGGGCCCGCGCCGGAGACGTCGCCGGCGGACGTGCTGGCCCGCTTCCCCGACCTGGAGCCGCACGTCAAGCTGCTGACCGCCTGCGTCGAGGCGCTGCCCGGCGTGCTGGCGGGCGAGCGTGATCCCATGGAGGTGCTGTTCCCCGGCGGCTCGATGAGCCTGGTCGAGCAGGTCTACAAGGGGCAGGCGGTCTCGGACCACTTCAACCGGCTGCTGGCCGGGGAGGTCGCCCGCGGCGGCCCCCGCCGCGTCCTGGAGGTCGGCGCCGGTACGGGCGCGAGCACCGGCTTCGTGCTGGACGCCCTCGACGGCCAGGACGTCGAGTACACCTTCACCGACGTCTCGCCCGGATTCCTGCGCCACGGCGAGCGGGAGTTCGGCGCGCGCCGCCCGGACCTCGTCCTCGCCCTCTTCGACGTGGAACGCGACCCGGCCGAGCAGGGCTTCGAGACCGGCGCCTACGACGTCGTGCTGGCCACGAACGTCCTGCACGCCACCGCCGACGTCGGCCGGACGCTGCGCAACGCCGCCGCGCTGCTGCGTCCCGGCGGCCGGTTGCTGGTCAACGAGGTGACCAGGGCGGCCGACTTCCTGACCCTCACGTTCGGGCTGACCCCGGGCTGGTGGCGCTTCACCGACGAGGAGCTGCGCCTGCCGCACAGCCCGCTGCTCGGCGCGCCGCAGTGGCAGCGGGCGTTCAGGGACGCCGGTCTCACCCCCGCCCGCACCCTGGGCATCCCGGGCACGCCCGTCGCGGAGCTCGACCAGTGCGTCCTGGTGGGCGAGACGGCGCCCGCCACCCCCACCGACACCGGCACCGGCGCCCGCGGCTACGTCAAGCGGGTGTTCGCCGAGGTGCTCAAGTACGGGACGACCGACCTGGACGAGCGCGCCACGTTCGAGACGTTCGGCATCGACTCGCTGGTGAGCCAGAACGTCATCCACCGGTTCGAGCAGGACCTCGGGCCGCTGCCGTCCACCCTGCTGTTCGAGAACCTGACGATCGAGGAGCTGGCCGCGTACCTGGAGGACGAGCACGGCGAGCGCCTGCGCGCGGCCCTGGGCCAGGAACCCGCGCGGGCGGAGCCGGCGCGGCCCGCGCCGCGCCGCGAGCCCGCCGCGCAGGCGCTCGACATCGCCGTGGTCGCGGTGACCGGCCGCTACCCGGCCTCCCCCGACCTGGACGCCTTCTGGAGCAACCTGGCGAAGGGCGCGAACTGCATCACCGAGGCCGACCGCTTCGACCTGGACGCCCTGTACGACCCCAAACGCGGACGCAAGCAGCGCACCTACAGCAAGTGGGGCGGCTTCATCGAGGGCGTGGAGCAGTTCGACGCGCCGTTCTTCGGCATCCTGCCCCGCGACGCCGAGATCACCGACCCGCAGGAACGCCTGTTCCTGGAGACCGCCTGGACCCTGCTCGAAGACGCCGGCTACCTGAGCGAGCACACCAGGCAGCCGAGCACCGGCGTCTTCGTCGGCACCATGTACGGCTCCTACGGGCGTATGGCGGCGGCCGAGGGCTGGCCGGAGGGCAGGTTCGCGGGGGCGCACTCGGCGTACTGGTCGATCGCCAACCGGGTGTCGTACTTCTTCGACCTGCGCGGGCCGAGCCTCGCTGTCGACTCGGCCTGCTCGTCGTCGCTGACCGCGGTCCAGCTCGCCTGCGAGAGCCTGCGGCGCGGCGAGTGCGCGCAGGCCATC
The DNA here is from genome assembly GCF_040630865.1 of Nonomuraea sp. NPDC005730. NCBI lineage: Bacteria > Bacillati > Actinomycetota > Actinomycetes > Streptosporangiales > Streptosporangiaceae > Nonomuraea > Nonomuraea sp. NPDC005730. The sequence continues at coordinate 136,159 of NZ_JBEXYK010000006.1, read as the reverse complement.
GCGGGCGGCGTGAACCTGATCCTGCACCCCGCCCACTTCGTGGCGCTCTGCTCGCTGAACATGCTCGCCGCCGACGGCGCCTGCAAGGTGTTCGACGAGGCGGCGGACGGGTTCGTCCCGGGGGAGGGCGTCGGGGCGGTGCTGCTCAAGCCCCTGGCCGACGCCGAGCGGGACGGCGACCGGATCTACGGCGTCATCAAGGGCGCCTTCGCCAACGCCGGAGGGAAGACCGCCGGGTACACCGTGCCCAATCCGAGCGCCCAGGCCGACCTGGTCTCCGAGGCGGTCCGGCGGGCCGGGCTGGACCCGCGGACCATCTCGTACGTCGAGGCCCACGGCACCGGCACCGCGCTCGGCGACCCCATCGAGATCGCCAGCCTGACCCGGGCCTTCGCCTCCCATGGTGCCGTGGACGCGGACCGCGTGGACCGGATGGTCGGCTCGGTCAAGGCCAACATCGGGCACCTGGAGGGGGCGGCGGGCATCGCCGGGCTGACCAAGGTGCTGCTGCAGTTCCAGCACGGCCAGGTGGCTCCCTGCGCGAACCTGGAGACGCCCAACTCGAAGATCGACTTCGCCGCGTCCCCCTTCCGGCCGCCGGACCGGCTGACCGACTGGCAGCGGCCCTTCCTGGACGGCGAGACGTTCCCGCGCCGGGCGGGGGTGAGCTCGTTCGGCGCCGGCGGGGCCAACGTGCACGTCGTCCTGGAGGAGTACGTGCCCACCGCCGGAACGCCGGCGCAGCCCGCCGACGCGGGGGAGCAGGTGATCCTGCTCTCGGCGCGTACCCGCGACCAGCTGCGCGCCATGGCGGGCGGGGTTGCCGACGTCGCGGCGAGCGGGCGGGCGGAGCTGGCGGAGCTCGCCTACACCACCCAGGTGGGCCGCGCCGAGCTGCCCGAACGGCTCGCCGTCCGGGCAGCCACCCTGGACGAGCTCGCCGCCCGGCTGCGTTCGTTCGCGGGCGACGGCGAGGCCGAAGGCGTCCTCGTGGGGACGGCGGATCCCGGCGCCGGCCAGGCTCCGCCGGAGGGCGGCGCGGAGGGGCTCGGGGCCGGATGGGTCGCGGGCGCCCGGGTGGACTGGGCCGCCAACTGGCCCACCCCCCACCCGCGTCGCGTGACCCTCCCGCCCTACCCCTTCGACCGCCGCCCCTACTGGCTCCCCACCACCGCACCCACCCACCCCACGAACCAGACCACCACCGACCCCACGAACCAGACCACCACCGACCCCACGAACCAGACCACCACCCACCCCACGAACCAGACCAGCGGTGACACCGCCGGCAAGCCGACCGGCCAACCCAGCACCACGCCCCGGCCTCCCGCCCGCCAGCCGACGCCCGCCGACGCGGCCGCCCTCCAGGCGGGCTCCGAGCTCGCCGCCGAGCCGGCGTCCGAGCCGACCTCGGGGTCGGCCCCCGAGCCCGCCTCCGCTCGGGAAGCGGGGGAGCCCGCGGACGGACGTTGCACCTACCTGCGACCCCGCTGGACGCCCGCCGCACTCCCCGAAGGACCCCGGGAACCGGAAGCCCTCCTGGTGATCACCGACGACGACCGGCTGGCCGGAGCGCTCGGCGGCACCCGGCTCCGCCCCGGCGACGCCTTCCCGTCGGACGATCCCCCCGACCAGGCCCCCCGACAGCTCGACGGCTTGGACGATCCCTCCAAGCAGGCCGCCGGACAGTTCGGCGGCCTGGGCCGGACCCCGGACGCCATCGTGATCGCCCCCTCGGACCCGTTCCCCGGGACCGCCGCCTTCGACGTGCTGCTGCGCACGGCCACCGCCGTCCTGCGCGACGGGGGCCCGCTCAGGGTGGTGGTGTCCGCCGCGACCGGCGAGCCGCACCACACTGCCCTGGCCGCCGCCCTGAGGACGCTGGCCCTGGAGCACACGGCGTTCAGCGGCGTGTGCGTCACCGGCGCCACCCCGGCGCAGGTCGCGGCCGAGCTGCGGGCGCCCGCCGCCGGAACCGCTCCCGAGCAGCGGGTCTCCGAAGTCGCCTACCGCGACGGCGCCCGCCTGCTGAAGGGCATGGAGCCGTACGAGCCGCCGCCACCCGGGCTGGACGTCCGGCCGGACGGCACGTATCTGATCACCGGCGGCGCCGGTGCCATCGGGCTGGCGTTCGCCCGCTTCCTCGCCGGGCGCGGGGCGGCGAAGCTGGTCCTGACCGGACGGTCCGAGCCCGGCGACGACATCGGGCGCCGGATCGCCGGGCTGCCCGCCGTCTACGTGCGCGCCGACGTGTGCTCGGCCGCCGACCTGCGTGACCTGCGCGACCGGTACGGCCCCTTCCACGGCGTCATCCACGCCGCCGGGATCCACCGGGACGCGCGGGCCGTGCGCAAACGTCCCGAGGACACGCGGGCCGTGCTGGAGCCCAAGGTCCTGGGCACCGTCCTGCTGGACGAGGCCCTGCGCGGGCAGCCGCTGGACTTCCTGGCGCTGTTCTCGTCGGTGGCCGCCGAGACCGGCAACATCGGGCAGATCGACTACGCCCACGCCAACGCCTTCCTCAACCACTTCGCCGACCGGCGCGAGCGGCTCGGGCACGGCAGGACGCTCGCCGTCGGCTGGCCGCTGTGGGAGGAGGGCGGCATGAAGGTGGACGACGCCACCCGCCGGCTGTTCGAACGCCGCTGGGGCAGCGTCCCGATGAGCACCGCCGCCGGTCTCGCCGCCTTCGCCCGAGGGCTGGCCGGAGCCGAGACGAGCTTCGCCGTGGTCGAAGGCCCCTCCGGGCCGGCCCCCGAACGGTCCCAGCCGCCCGCGAACCCCGAATCCGAGGTTATGGAGATGAGTGAGCCCATGTCCGCGACGGAGACGACCGGGTCCGACGACGATCTGATCGAGGCGGTCCGGGCGGAGCTGCGTCGCGCGGCGGCCGGATTCCTGCTGGTGGGCGAGGAGCACGTGGACCTCGACGCCGAGCTGATGGACATGGGGTTCGACTCGATCTCCATGGCCGAGCTGGTGGACCAGGTCAACGAGCGGTACAAGCTGGACCTGCTGCCGACCGTGCTCTTCGAGGCCACCGACCTGGCCACCTTCTGCGACCACCTGCTCGCCGAGCACCCGGCCGAGATCGCCGCCGCCCACACCCCACCCGCCGCCCCCGCCACCCCACCCGCCGCCACCGCCACCCCACCCGCCGCCACCGCCACCCCACCCGCCCCCGCCACCAGCCCGTCCACCCCCGCCGTCACCACCCCATTCGCCCCCGCCACAGAACCTCTCACCGCCCCCGCCGCAGAACCTCTCACCGCCCCCGCCGGGCGGCAGGAGGACGCCGAGCCAGGCCCGGCGCCGGAGACCGTGACCTCGCCCTCACGGCCCGGCGCCGGGACCTCCCCGCCCCCGCCGGACACCCCGGCAACGGGTGGCATCGCGATCGTCGGCATGGCGGGCATGCTGCCCGGCTCCGCAGACCTGGACGACTTCTGGCGCCACCTGGCCGAGGGCCGCGACCTCACCCGGCCGGTCCCCGAGGACCGGCGCGAGCTGCGCGAGAACCCCGAGACGGCGAACGTCCGCGCCGGCTTCCTCGACGACGTGCGCTCCTTCGACGCCGCGCTGTTCGGCATCTCGCCCAAGGAGGCGGCGATGATGGACCCGCAGCAGCGGCTGTTCCTGCAGACCGTCTGGCGGGCCGTCGAGGACGCCGGTTACCGCCCCGCCGACCTGGCCGGCACCAGGACGGGCCTGTTCGCGGGCGTGTCCGCGTGCGACTACGACGACCTGCTGCGCGAGCACGGCGTGCCGGTCGAGGCCCACACGGCCAGCGGCGTGGCCGACTGCATCCTGGCCAACCGCGTCTCCCACCTGCTGGACCTGCGCGGCCCGAGCGAGGCGGTCGACACCGCCTGCTCCAGCTCCCTCGTCGCCCTGCACCACGCGGTACGCGCCATCGAGGACGGCGAGTGCGACGCGGCCATCGCCGGCGGCGTCAACCTGACGCTCAGCCCGGGGCTCTACATCGCCTTCGCCAAGTCGGGCATGATCAGCGAGGACGGCGTCTGCAAGACGTTCGACGAGCGCGCCGACGGCTACGGCCGGGGCGAGGGCTGCGGAGCCGTCCTGCTCAAGCCGCTGCGGACGGCGCTGGCGGACCGCGACCAGATCCTCGCCGTGATCAGGGGCAGCGCGGTCAACCATGGCGGCCGGGCCAGCTCGCTCACCGCGCCCAACCCCGAGGCGCAGGCGCGCGTGCTGGTCGACGCCTACCGCAAGGCGGACGTCGACCCCGCCCGCGTCACCTACATCGAGGCGCACGGCACCGGCACCAGGCTCGGCGACCCGATCGAGATCGAGGGCATGAAGAAGGCGTTCGCCCGGCTGTACGCCGACCGGGGGCGGCCCGCGCCGGACGTCCCGCACGTCGCGCTCGCCACCGTGAAGACCAACATCGGTCACCTGGAGGCGGCGGCCGGCATCGCCGGGCTGCTCAAGGTGCTGCTCTGCATGCGCCACGGGGCGCTGCCGCCGACTATCCACTACGAGCGCCCCAACCCGTACGTGCGGCTGGAGGGCAGCCCGTTCACCATCAACACGCGGCTCACGCCGTGGGACGGGGAGGACCGGGTCGCCGGGGTCAGCTCGTTCGGCTTCGGCGGCACGAACGCGCACGTGGTGCTGGAGGCGTACCGGCAACAGGTCCCGCCGGAGAAGGCGGGGGAGCCGCGGGTGCTGGTCCTGTCGGCGGCCCGCCGGGAAGCCCTGGAGGAGTACGCGGGAAACGTCGCCCGGTACATCCGGGAACATCCGGAGATCGGCCTCGACCGCATCGCCTGGACCCTCCAGAACGGACGCCGCCACCTGTCCGAACGGCTCGCCGTGGTGGTCAGCGATCGCGAGCAGGCGGTCCGGGCGCTGAGCGGCGAACCGGCGGGCGTGCACAGGGGCACCGCCCGCAGGGACGCCCCGGCGCCGTGGGGCACCGGGCCGCAGGACCTCGCCGAGGCGTGGGTCTCCGGCAGCGAGGTGGACTGGCAGGGGTTGTGGCAGGGGCCGCGCCCGGTGCGGGTCTCGCTGCCCGGCCCGCCCTTCGCCCGCGTCGAGCACTGGTTCACCGCGCCCGAGCCGTCCCGGGCCGCCGCCCCGTCCGCCGCCCCGTCCGCCGCCCCGCCCGCCGTGCCGTCCGCCGTGCCGTCCGTCGTGTCTTCGGACGGCGGGGTCGTGCGGCGGACCAGCGACGGGAAGGTGCGGCTGCGCGCCGCCAAGGGCGGCCGGACGCCGGACGCGCCCGCCCCCGCCGAGCGGGCGGAGGCCGCACGGCTGGACGAGACGCCGGTCGCCCCCGCCGGAAGCGCCGGCGGGCCCGCCGGGGTGGAGGAGATGCTGCGCGAACGGCTCTCCACGATCCTGGACGCCGACCCCGCCGGCGTGGACGTGGACACCCCCTTCGAGGAGCTGGGACTCGACTCCATCTTCCGGATGGAACTGGTCAAGGCGATCAACGCCGCCTTCTCCCTCGACCTCCAGGCAGCCGAGCTGTACGAGTACGACACGGTGGACCGGCTCGCCCGCGCCGTCGAATCAGCCATCACCGACTCCGCCCCCACCCCGAAACCGAACCAGGAACCCACCCAGAAGCGCACCCCCGAACCAGACCCGAAGCGCACCCCCGAACCGGCCCCGAAACCGGCCCCGAAGCGCGCCACCGAACCAGACCCGAAATCGACCCCGAAGCGCACGCCCGGACCGGCCCCGAAGCCCGCGCAAAAGGCCGCCGAACCGGCCCGGAAGCGCACCCGCACGCCCGAGCAGGCGCCCGGCCCCGCGCGAGCCAAGGCCCCGGAGCCGGCGCAAGGGAAGGCGGGCGCCCTGGAGGACCAGCTCGCGGAGCTGGTCGGCGCGATCATCGAGCGCCCGCTCGACCCCACCCGCAGCTTCGCCGACAACGGCCTGACCTCCTTCGAGATGCTGCGCGTGGTGAGCGTCCTGGAGAAGCAGGTCGGCGCGCTGCGCAAGACCCTGCTGTTCGACCACCCGACGCCCGCCGAACTGGCCGCGCACCTGCGCGACGAGCGCGGCGCCGAGTCCGTACGCCCCCTGGAGGAGCCGGACGGACCGGCCCCGTTCGAGACGCGGGCGCGCGACGGCGAGCCGGCCGTGCTGCTGAAGCGGGACCTGCACCGGCACCCGGACCTGCGGGACCTGGTCGCCGGGATCGACCGCCGCCACGCCAAGGAGGGCGGCCTGGCCGGACGCGACATCGCGCCGCTGGCCTTCATCGGCTCGGCCCGGGAGGGCTACCTGCACGTCTCCGAGAACGGCGGCAACCTGCTGGCCTGGAGCTACGCCGGCTCCGAGGAGTACTTCCAGGAGCTGGTCGAGGAGTACACCGCCTACGCGAGGACACGCGGCCTGCGGCCCAACTTCCTGTCCCTCCTCCCGGTGCGCGAGGTGGCCGGGGAGCCGTACAGCGCGACGCCGTTCGGGGCCGTGCAGCGGCTCGACGACCTGGGCTCCTTCACGCTGAAGGGCGGCCGGATGGAACGCCTGCGCTACATGGTGCGGCGCTTCTGCAAGGCGGGCGAGTGCCGGACGGCCGAGTACCGCTCGGGCGAGGACCCCGCGATGGACCGCAGGCTGGCCGGGCTGGTGGACGAGTGGGCCGGCCGCAAGCAGATGGTCAACCCGTACGTGTCGGTCGTCCGGCGGGAGATCGAGGAGGGCCGCCTGGACGGCAGGCACCGCGTCTTCGTCACCTACCTGGACGACGAGGTGGCCAACGCCGTCGTCATCACGAAGATCCCGTCGGAGAACGGCTACCTGCTGGACGTCGAGTTCTACCCGAAGGGCATGCCGCTCGGCGGGCTGGAGTTCGCCATCGTGCAGATCATCGAGCAGCTCGTGGACGAGGGCTGCACGATGTTCAGCTTCGGCGCCAGCTTCGGCGTGGAGACGGAGGAGTCGGCCAACGCCGCCCCGGACGTGCGGCAGGCGCTGGACGAGCTGCGTTCCGCGGGCATCTTCGGCGAGGGGAACTTCCAGTTCAAGAACAAGTTCCGGCCGGTGAACGTGCCCATCTACCTGTGCCAGCCGGAGGGGGAGGACCGCACGCCGGTCTCGGAGATCATCCTCATGATCGCCGACCCGGACCTGCGCCCCGCCGCCACCGACACCCCCACCACCGACGAACCGGCCGAGGACAAGCCAACAGAGGACAAGCCGACGGACGACAAGCCGGCGAAAGACAACCCGGTCGAGGGCAAACCGGACATGGCCGAGCTGCTGGCCCGGTACGGCGGCGAGCCGGCCCGCGTCCCCGCCCACCACGTCACCACCGACCTGATCACCGACTCCTGGGCCGAGCTGGACGCCCCCTGGATCGCCGAGCGGCTGCGGCGGCTGACGGAACGGTCGGCCGCCCGCCCGGACACCGGGATCGAGGGCCTGCCGTTCCCCTTCGTCGTCCCGACGGGCTCCGGCCGGGCGGCCGAGGCGCTGCTGTGCCGGTCGTGGCCGGGCCGGCGCGGGCGGGTGCTGCACAACGGCCTGTTCCCGACCTGGTTCCTGAGCCTGGCCGACAACGGCTTCAAACCGGTCGAGCTCCCCGGCGGCCCGGAGATCGACGTCGAGGCGCTGGAGGCGGAGCTGGCCGGGGACGAGCCGGTGTCGTTCGTCTGCGTGGAGGTGGCCAACAACGCGGCCGGCGGCGCGCCGACCTCACTGGCGAGCCTGCGCGCCGTCAGGGAGGCCGCGGCGCGGCACGGCGTCCCGCTGGTGATCGACGGCGCCCGCGTGGTGGACAACGCCGTGGCGGTCGCGGACGGCCGGGACGTGTGGGAGGTCGTCGGCGAGCTGCTCGAACTGGCCGACAGCGCCACGATCAGCCTGTCCAAGGACTTCGGGGTGCCGTTCGGCGGCCTGCTCGCCACCCGCGACGACGCCCTGCGCGAGCGGGTCGCCGAGCGGCTGGAGACCTGGGGCAGGGACGTCGGCCTGGCCAACCGCCGGATCATGGTGGCCGCTCTGGAGGACCGCGAGACGGTGGCCGAGCAGGTGCGCGCCCGGACGGACGCGGTGGCGGCGCTCCGGCAGGGCCTGTCGGAGGCGGGCGTTCCGCTGGAGGGCCCGCCCGGCGGTCACTGCGTGCTGCTGAAGGACGCCGACCACGTGCGCATCTTCCGCGAGACGGGCATCAGGGGCGCTCCGCACTTCGGCCGCGAGGGCGTGGTGCGCCTGGCGGTGCCGGTCGGCCTGAGCGTCGAGGAGGCCAAGGACGCCGCCGCCCGCCTGGGCGCCCTCCTCGGCACCGACGCCCCGCGAGCCGCCCGTCCCAACCGCCGGAAGAACGAGACTCGGAGGAGCCCCGACAACCCCAACCTGGCGATCCTCCGCGAGCACAACCCCGACGTCGAACACAAGATCGTCACCACCGCGGACGGCGACGTCGAGCTGTTCAGCGCCGGCTCAGGACCGGCCCTGCTGCTCATGCACCCGTTCAACATCGGCGCCGGCGTCTACGCCCGCCAGTTCGAGGGCCTGGCCCACCGCTACCGGGTGACGAGCGTGCACCATCCGGGCGTCGGCGCGACCACGGCCGCCGCCGACCTGTCGCTCGGCGGCCTGGCCCGGCTCTGCCACGACGTGGCGGGCGGCCCGGCGCACGTGGCCGGGGCGTCGTTCGGCGGGCTGGTCGCCCTGGCGTACGCGCTCGACCACCCCGATGACACGGAGTCGCTGATCCTGATCGGCAGCTCCTGCCGCATCGGCAACCGGGTCGGCGACATCGACAAGCTGGAGGTGGTGGCCACCCAGGACTTCGACCGGGTCATCGAGGGCAGCAGGTCCAAGCGGCTGCGCAAGCGGCGGGACGCCCTGATGCGGCTGCTGCTGCGCGCCGAGAGCATGGCCCCGCAGGTCGGCCTGCGCTACCTGGACGTGTTCGCCGAACGCCCGGACCTGGGCGACCGGCTGCCGGAGATCCGGGCGCGCACGCTGATCGTCCAGGGCCGGTACGACACCGTCATCCCGGCCAAGACCGCGCACCTGCTGCACGCCCTGATCCCCGACTCCCGGTACGAGGAGATCCCCGACGCGGGTCACTTCCCGCAGCTCACCAGCCCCGACCACGTCAACCGGCTGATCTGCGAGTTCCACGATGAACAGAATTGACGACAGCACCGTGACCAGGACCGAGCTGGTCAAGCCAGGGATGTGCGGGCCCAGCTCGCTGTTCATGGGCGAGGTCGGCGACTGGACCTGGGACACGGTCAGCGCGCTGTGCGGCACGAACGCCTTCGACGCGCGCAACGCCGCCGGCGACCCGACGTACCTGTCGTTCTACTACTTCCACGTCAGGGGCAGCCGCGACCTGCACGTCAACGCGCTGACGTTCGGCGACGAGCTGGCGGTCACCTCCCGGCTGTTCGGCTTCGGCAGCGAGTCGGTGCTGGCCCTGCACCGGATCGGCCGCGGCGGCGGCCGGACGGACGAGCTCGACCCCGACCGCTTCTACGCCTTCGACGACCCCGGCTGCATCTACGTCGAGACCTTCAACCGCTGGATCTCGCGCAGCGCCCCAGGCAGCAACGAGGGGCTGGTCAAGTCGTCGCCGGTGGACTTCCGGCACGAGCACCTGCCGACGCTGCCCGGCGCGTACTCGCCGCGGAAGATCTACGGCCACGCGAGGAGCACCGGCACGTTCCTGGCCCGCAAACCGGACGATCCGGTCACGTTCACCGCCGACTACCCGGTGGAGCCGTCCAGGGACCTGAACGGCGTGGGCCTGCTCTACTTCGCCTCCTACTTCGCGATCGTCGACTGGGTGCTGCTGCGCTTCTGGCGCAGCCGGGGGATCGGCGTCGCCGACTTCCTCCGGCGCGTCGTGCTCGACCAGCGGCTGTGCTACCTGGGCAACGCGAACGCCGACTCGGTGCTGCGGGTGAGCCTGGAGTGCTGGCCGGCGCCGGAGGACGAGAACGAGGAGATCGTCAACCTCGTCATGGAGGACCGGGGCCGCACGATCGCGGTCAGCACCCTGCGAGTTCTCCGGAGGGGAGACACCGATGACGACGCGTGAACACGTCGAGGGCGTCGTGCACAAGACGATCGACGAGATCCTGCCCGGCGTCGAGGTCGACGGCCGGGCGCACCTGAAGGACCTGGGCGCGGACTCCGTGGACCGGGTCGAGATCATCCTGGCCGTGCTCGACCGGCTCGGCGTGCGCGAGCCGCTGTCCTCCTTCGGCGGCGTGCCCAGCATCGACGCCCTGGTCGACTTCCTGTGGGAGCGTGTGAGGTGAACGTCGGAATCGAGGCACTCAACGTCTACTGCGGCCTGGCCCAGATCCCGGTGCCGGAGCTGTTCGAGGGGCGCGGGCTCGACGCCGAGCGGCTGGGCAACCTGATGATGCGCAACCGCTCGGTCGGCCTGCCCTTCGAGGACCCGGTGACCAACGCGGTCAACGCCGCCCGGCCGATCGCCGGCGACGACCGGATCGAGATCCTGATCACCTCCACCGAGTCCGGCCTCGACTACAGCAAGTCGGTGGCCTCCTACGTGCACGAGTACCTGGGGCTGCCCAGGAGCTGCCGGGTCGTGGAGGTCAAGCAGGCGTGCTACGCGGCCACGGCGGCCGTCCAGCTCGCCGCCGCCTACGTCGCCTCGGGCGTGTCGCCCGGCGCGAAGGCGCTGGTGATCGCGACGGACGTGGCGCTGGTGGACGAGCGCGCCGCCTACGCCGAGCCGGCCATGGGCGCCGGGGCGGCGGCCGTGCTGATCAGCGACCGGCCGCGCGTCCTGGACCTGGATCTGGGGGCGTTCGGCAACCACAGCTACGAGACGATGGACTCGGCGCGGCCGGGGCCGACGTTCGACATCGCCGACTCCGACCGCTCACTGTTCGCCTACCTCGACTGCCTGACGAGCTGCCTGGCCGGCTACCGGTCCAGGGTCGAGGACGCCGACTTCGCCACCACCTTCGACCACCTGGCCATGCACACCCCGTTCGCCGGGATGGTCAAGGCCGCGCACCGCAAGCTGATGCGCGAGTCGGGCGGCGGCACGGCGTCGGTCGAGGAGGACTTCGAGCGGCGGGTGCTGCCCTCGCTCGCCTACCCCAGGCGGGTGGGCAACCTCTGCTCCGGCTCGGTCTACCTGGCGCTGGCCAGCCTGATCGACCACGCCGCCCTGGACGGCCCGGCCCGGGTCGGCCTCTACTCCTACGGCTCGGGCTGCTCCTCGGAGTTCTTCAGCGGCCTGGTCGACGAGGAGTCGGCGAGCACGCTGGCCGCGATGCGGATCGGCGAGCACCTGGACGGCCGCTGCGAGCTCGCCTTCGAGGAGTACGCGGCGCTGCTGCCCGAGACCCTGACCTGCCTCGTGCCGGAGCGGGACAGGCAGGTCGACGTGGGCGCGTACGAGCACCTGCTCAGCCGCGCCCGCTTCGACCGCGACCTCCTGGTGAACACCGGGACGAAGGACTACCACCGAACCTACGAATGGCTGGCACCATGACCGACACAGAGATTTTCGAGACCGTCAAGCAGAACGTCCTGAAGGTGCTGCCGGACCTGCGGCCCGGCGACGTGACGACCGAGGGCACCCTGACCGACCTGGGCGCGAACAGCGTCGACCGGGCCGACGTGGTCACCATGAGCATGGAGGACCTCGGGCTGACCGTGCCGGTGTCGGAGTTCCAGGAGGTGCACGACATCCGGTCCCTGGTCGACCTGCTGGCGAGGCATTCATGAAGGTCGTCGTCACCGGCATGGGCATCGTCTGCTCGATCGCCTCCACCGTCCCGTCGTTCACCAGGGCGCTGCGGGCCGGACGGTGCGGGATCGGGCCGGTGCCCGACCCCGGCGACGGCGGGCCGCGCCTGGCCGCCCTGGTCAAGGGCTTCCGCTTCCGGGAGGCGGTGGCGGCCCGCCGCCGGCTGCCCGAGGAGATCGTGCGCAGCGCGCTGCGGGCGGCCAACCGCTCGCCGGAGCCGCTGCAGATGGACCTGGTCGCCGCCATGCAGGCGTTCGAGCAGGCGGGGCTGCACGAGGCGCGGGCCGACCCCGAGCGGATGGGCCTGGTCGTGGCCGGGCACAATCTCAGCTCCGGCTACGCCCACGACCTGCACCCCAAGTACGAGGACAACCCCGCCCACCTGCCGGCCAGGTTCGCGCTGCACTTCATGGACACCGACCGGGTGGGGACGCTCAGCCAGGTGTTCGGCATCAGGGGCGAGGGCTACACCGTGGGCGGCGCCTCGGCCAGCGGGAACGTCGGCATCATCAACGCCAGCCGGCTGGTGGAGTCGGGCGCGGTGGACGTCTGCCTGGTGGTGGGCGCCATGACCGACCTGTCGCCGATGGAGAAGCGCGGCCTGGCCACGCTCGGGGCGGTCGCCGGCGTCGAGGAGCCGCAGGCCAGGTGCCGGCCGTTCGACGAGGACCACGAGGGGTTCGTGCCCGGCCAGGGCGCCGGCTGCGTCGTGCTGGAGAGCGCCCGCTCGGCCGCCGCCCGCGGCGTGCCGGCGCTGGCCGAGCTGTGCGGCTACGACCTGAAGCTGGACGCCAACAGCCTGCCCGACCCGCGCGAGGAGGGCGAGGCCAAGGTGATGGTCAACGCCATGGCCAACGCGGGCGTCGGGCCGCGCGACATCGACTACGTCAACGCCCACGCCACGGCGACGCCCAGCGGCGACGTGGCCGAGCTGGCCGCGCTGCGCAGGGCGCTGGGCGACAGCTTCGGCCGGCCGTGGGTCAACTCCACCAAGGGGCTGATCGGCCACTGCATGTGCGCGGCCGGTGTGGTGGAGGCGATCGCGACCGTGGTGCAGATGCGCCGCGGCTTCGTCCATCCCAACCTGAACCTGCGCCATCCGATCAACCGCGACTGCCGGCTCGCACCCGGCAGGCCGCGGGCCGCCGACATCCGCTACGCGCTGTCCAACAGCTTCGGGTTCGGCGGCTTCAACACCTGCATCGTCCTCGGACGCGAGCGTTGACCGACGGCCGACGCATAGCGCCCAGGGTCAGGGGTAGCGAAAAAGAGAGCAAAAAAGGGAGCTGACATGACGACCCAAGGTAAGGGCTCGTACCAGATCACCGGTTGGGACGAGAAGCCCTACGAGGAGAAGAAGGGCCAGCCCAAGCTCACTCAGGCCCACGTCACCAACGCCTGGACCGGCGACATCGAAGGCGAGGGGCAGGCCGAGTACCTGATGGCCTACGCCAGCGACACCGAGGCCAGCTTCGTCGGCCTGCAGAAGGTCGTCGGGAGCGTCCGCGGCAAGAAGGGCTCCTTCGTGCTGCAGGCGACGGGCACCTTCGACGGCGGCGTGGCCAAGGCCGACTGGTCCGTCGTGCCGAACTCGGGCACGGAGGAGCTGAAGGGGCTGAGCGGCAAGGGAGGGTACGTCTCCAAGACCGACGGCTCGGCGGAGGTCACCCTCAACTTCAACCTCAAGTAGGCGCTGCACGCAGTCGAGTACGCGGGGCCGTCGGCCCCGCGTACTCGCATGTCAGGAACTGCTCAGTGTTGAGCAGACCGCCTCGCGCCCGCGCGCGACGATGGCCGCATGGACACTGAAGTGATCGTCGTCGGTGGCGGCCAGAGCGGGCTCGTCGCGGGCTACTACCTGAAACAGGCCGGCATCCCCTTCGTCATCCTCGACGAGGAAGCCCGGCTCGGCGAGGCGTGGCGGCAGCGCTGGGACTCCCTGGAGCTGTTCACGATCGCCGAGTACTGTGCCCTGCCCGGCCTGCGCTTCCCCGGCGGGAAGAACCGCTTCCCCACCAAGGAGGAGATGGCCGACTACATCGAGGCGTACGGCGAGGAGTTCGACCTGCCGGTCAGGCTCGGCACCCGCGTCACCTCCCTGGAGCCGATCGAGGGCGGCTACCGGCTGGAGAGCACGAAGGGCACGTACGAGGCGCCGCAGGTGATCATCGCGACCGGCGCCTACCGGGTGCCGAAGCTGCCGGAGCTCGCGGGCAGGCTGGACCCCGAGGTCTACCAGGTGCACACCGGCCGCTACCGCAACCCGTCCCAGGTGCCGGGCGGGACCGTCGTCGTGGTCGGCGCCGCCAACTCCGGCGCCCAGATCGCGCCCGAGCTGGCCGCCGGCCGCCGCGTGCTGCTGTCGCAGGGCTCGCCGCTGCCGCACTTCGGCCGCCGGTTCCTGGGCAAGGGCCTGCACTGGTGGGGTGACAAGTTCGGGCTGATCGCCAAGCCGCTGATGGGCGAGCGCGACCGGCTGCACAAGAAGACGATCCTGGTCGGGCCGAGCCTGAAGAAGCTGGCCAAGCGGCACCGCTTCGAGCTCGTGGGCCGTACGGTCGACGCCGAGGGCCGCACGATGCGCTTCGAGGACGGCCGCTCGGCCGACGTCGACGCCGTCGTCTGGGCGACCGGCTTCCGCTACGACTACTCCTGGGTGCACGCGCCCATCCAGGACGACGGCGGCGGCATCACGCAGGACCGCGGCGTGACGGCGGCCCCCGGCCTCTACGTCCTCGGCATGCAGTGCCAGCACTCCTACGGTTCGGCGCTCATCTGGTGGGTAAAGGACGACGCGGCTTATCTGGTCGAGCGCATCAGGCAGTTCCGTCCCCAGGCGGTGGCGGGCAGAAGGGGTTGAGCGACATGTCCAGGCAGGTGGCGCTGCTGCGCGGAGTGAACGTCGGCGGCCGGAACATGGTGAGCATGGCCGAGCTCCGCGAACTGCTGACGGGCCTCGGCTTCGAGGACGTCAAGACGCACCTGCAGAGCGGCAACGTCGTCTACACCAGCGGGAAGAGCCCCGACAAGGCGGCGGCCGAGATCCAGGCCGCGCTCGCCCGCGACCTGGGCGTCCCGGTGCCCGTCCTGGCCAGGACGGGCACCGAGCTGGGCGAGATCCTCAAGGCCAACCCGCTCGGGGACGTCGCCGCCGACGACGCCCTGCACCTCGTCACGTTCCTGTCGGAAAAGCCCGACGCCAAGCCGATCAAGGCACTCGACCCCGACGCCTTCAAGCCCGACGTCTTCAAGCACGTCGGCAAGGAGATCTACGTCTGGTGCCCCGACGGGGTGCGCAACACCAAGCTGTCCTACTCCTTCTGGGAGAAGAAGCTCGGCGTCACCGCCACCGCCCGCAACTGGAAGACCGTCTGCAAGCTGCACGAGCTGGCCACCGCCGATTAGCCCGCCAGCTCGCGCTTGAGCGTCTTGCCGATCGGCCCGCGCGGCAGCGACTTCGCGACCACGTACCGCGCCGGCCGCTCGGCCGGGTCCAGCCGGTCGGCGGCGAAGGCGCGCAGCTCGTCCTCGGGCACGGGAGAGCGCAGGACGACGGTCGCCGTGACGCCCTGCGGCCCCTGGACGGCGGCGGCCTCGACCACCTCGGGATGCCAGTGCAGGGCGTGCTCGACCCGCAGCGAGGAGATCCGGCGCCCGCCGGCGGTGATGACGTCGGCGGCGCGGTCGAAGAAGCGCAGCCGGCCCTCCCCGTCCAGCTCGCCCAGGTCGCCCATGTGGGTCCAGCCGTCGCGGAAGGTGCGCTCGTCGGCGGCGGCGTCGTTCAGGTAGTAGCGGCGGGGGGCGGCCGAGCGCAGGCAGATCTCGCCCGCGTCGGTGACCTTCACCTCGGTGCCCGCGCTCGGGCGGCCCAGCAGTCCCTCGTCGTCCTGCGTGGGCGGCGTCTCCACCGGGCGGTGCACGAAGGCGGGGGCCGACTCCGTCGAGCCGTAGCCGATGACGATCCGCACGCCCGGCAGCGCCTCCATGAGCCGGGCCACCGTGGCCATCGGCACCGGCGCCGAGCCCAGCATGAGCGCCCGCAGGCCGGACAGGTCGTACCGCTCGTGCCACCCGTGCGCCACCATCCGGGTCGCGGTGGACGGCGGGACGATCGCCATCGGCACCCGCAGCTTCTCCAGCATGCGGGCCACGTTCTCCGGTCCGAGGTCGGTCAGCACGTGCGTGGTCGCCGGGGCGGTCATCGCCGTCATCAGCGCGCTGTGCCCGGCGTTCGTGCCCAGCGGGACGGCGGCCAGCACCCCGTCCACGCCGGTGAACAGCTTCCCGCGGCCCTCGTGACCGTAGGTGAGGTTGGCGACCGGGACGGCCACGGCCTTGGGGCGGCCGGTCGTGCCCGAGGTGTAGAGGATCTCGGCGACGTCGTCGTCCCGCGTGCCCGCCGCGTCGCCCAAGGGGCCGGGCAGCACCTGGCCCACCCCGCACTCGGCCAGGCGGGCGCGGGCCTCCTCCGCCGGCAGCGCGGGCGGCAGCCCGAGCACGGTGCCGCCGGCCAGGTGCACGGCCACGGCGGCGACGGCGTGCCCGATCCAGTCGTCGTGCCGCAGCGCCGTCCTGACCGGGGCCAGCCGCGCGGCCAGTTCCTCCGACCGGGCGGTCCAGTCGGCCACCCGCAGCTCGCGCTCGCCGTCCACGACGAGTGCCACATGATCGCCCGCACGGGCGCTGACCAGTTCTGCCGGGTTCGTCGTCATGCGGCCGATGGTAGGAAGCCGGGCGCTCCCCGGATGCTCAGTGTTGAGCAGACCCGCGGGGCGCTTTCGTGTGGGCTGGAGTCGGCATGGGTCCGCGAAGAAGTGGGACGGCTGCCAAGAACAAGGGAGGCGATGACATGAACCAAACCGGTTCGAGTACGCGCGGCCAGCTGTTCGCCACCATCGGCGCACTCCTGGCCCTCGCGCTGGCGTCGATCGACGTCTCGGTGGTGGGGGCGGCGATGCCCCGGATCGCCGCCGACCTGCACGGCCTGTCGCTGTACGCGTGGGTGGGGGTCTCCTACGCCGTCGCGGCCGCCGTCGTCGTGCCGATCGCCGGGAAGCTCGGCGACATGTTCGGCCGCAAACCGGTGCTGCTCGTCGGCCTGACGGGCTTCCTGGTGGCGTCGTGGTTGTGCGGCGCGGCCCAGACGATGCCCCAGCTCGTCGGCGCGCGAGGGCTGGCGGGGCTGTTCGGCGGCGTGCTGATGGCCAACGTCTTCACGCTGCTCGCCGACATCTACACGCCGGAGCGCCGCACCCAGATGCAGGGCGTCTTCTTCGGCTTCTCCGGCCTCAGCATGGTGATCGGGCCGCCGCTCGGCGGGTTCATCACCGACAGCTGGAGCTGGCGCTGGGTCTTCTACGTCAACGTGCCCATCGGGCTGCTCGCGATCGCCGCCGTGCTCATCGGCGTCCCGTTCGTGCGCAGCGGCGCGAGCTGGCGCGACATCGACTTCGCCGGCGTCGTCACGCTCGTGGCCGGGCTCGTCCCGATCCTGATCGGGCTCACGCTCACCGGCGACCGGCACGCATGGACCTCGCCCGAGGTGCTCGCACTGCTGATCGGCGGCGCCGTGCTGCTGGTGGCGTTCTACTTCGTCGAGACGCGGGTGGCCAAGAACCCGCTGGTGCCGTTCGCGCTGTTCCGGAGCAACCAGGTGTCCGTCATGGCCGTGGTGGCCTTCTTCTCCGCGTTCGCCATGATGGGCACGGCCTTCTACGTGCCGCTGCTCTACCAGGGCGTGCTCGGCGTGAGCGCGACCCACTCCGGCACGCTGCTGATCCCGATGATGCTCGGCCTGATGCTCATGGCCCCGATCGCCGGCAAGGCGATGACGGCCATGCCGCGCTACCGGCTGCTCGGCGTGTTCGCCATGGCCGCCATCGTCGCCGGGCTGCTGATCCTGTCGGCCGTCGGGCCGGACAGCGGCCAGGGCCTGCCGATCGTCGCCATGGTGCTCATCGGCGTCGGCATCGGCATCGCGTTCCCGATGGCCACGGCCGTCACGCAGAGCGCGATCCCGATGGAGCAGGTGGGCGTCGGCACCAGCCAGATCCAGTTCTGGCGGATGATCGCCGGGCCGGTCTCGCTGGCGATCCTCGGCTCGATCATGTCGTCCCGGCTCGGCGTCGCCGGTCAGGGCGGCGAGGGCGTCGCGCCGGCGGTGCTCGCCGACGCGCTGGGCGACCTGTTCCTCGCCTGCGCGATCGCGGTCGGCATCGGCCTGGTGGCCAGCCTCTTCCTGAAGGAGGTCCCGCTGCGCGACATGTCCATGGGCCGGTCGAAGGCGGGCAAGGCCGACCAGCAGGCCGCGCCCAACCAGGGGCGTGCCGCCAGGGCGTGACCCCGGTGCACCGGGTGGCGGGGCCGTGCGCGGCCCCGCCATCGCCGTGTCCGCTCGCCGTGTCCGCTCGTACCGGCCTGCTCGCACGGGCCTGCTCACAGTTGAGCAGACGCGGACGGGCCCGCGGGCGAGGCTGCTGGCATGGACTCCTACCCCATCCCCAGGACGTGCCCGCTGGATCCGCCGTCCGAATACCGGGACCTGCAGGCGGGGCGGCCCATCATGCGCGTCCGGCTGGACTTCGACGGGAGCGACGTCTGGCTGGTGACGCGGTACGAGGACGCCCGCGCCGTGCTCGGCGACGCCCGGTTCAGCTCCGACTTTGCCACCCCCGGCTTCCCGGCCCGGCTCACCTCGCAACCTCCGGGGCCGGGCACCTTCATCAGGATGGACCCGCCCGACCACTCGCGGCTGCGCCGCCTGCTGCTGCCGGAGTTCAACCGCAGGCGGGTCGAGGCGCTGCGCCCGGCCATCCGGCGCATCACCGAAACGCTCGTCGAGGAGATGGCCGCCCAGGGCCCGCCGGCCGACCTGGTCCAGACGCTGGCCCTGCCGCTGCCGTCCCAGGTCATCACCGAGCTGCTCGGGGTGCCGTACGAGGACCGCGACTACTTCCACGAGACCACCAAGGTCATCGGCGACCGCAACGTGGAGCCCGAGCAGCGCATGAAGGTCCGCGAGGACCTGCGCCACTACCTGGAGCGGCTGGTCGCCGAACGCGAGCAGCGGCCCGCCGACGACCTGCTCAGCCGGCTCGGCGCCCACCGCGAGGCGGCCAAGGTCAGCCGGGAGGAGGTCGTCGGCGTCGCCACGCTGCTGATGGTGGCCGGCTACGAGACCATCGCCAACCAGATCGGCGTGGGCACGGTGGCGCTGCTGGAGAACCCCGAACGCCTGGCCGAGCTGCGCGAGCGTCCCGAGGCGCTGCCCGCCGCCATCGAGGAGATCATCCGGCACCAGACGGTCATCGACTACGGCGCCCGCCGCGCGGCCACCGCCGACGTCGAGGTCGGCGGCCGGCTGGTCAGGAAGGGCGAGGGCGTGGTCGTCGTGCTGGCCGCGGCCAACCGCGACGAGGAGGTGTGGGCCGACCCGGACCGGCTGGACTTCGGCCGCTTCGGCGACCTCGCCGAGCGGCAGGAGCACCTGTCCTTCGGCTTCGGCATCCACCAGTGCATGGGCCAGCTCCTGGCCCGCGCCCAGCTGGAGATCGCCTGGTCCACGCTGTTCGCCAGGCTCCCGGGGCTGCGCCTCGCGGTGCCGCTGGAGGAGGTGCCCTTCCGCTCGGACATGTTCGTGTACGGCGTGCACGCCCTCCCGGTGACCTGGGGATGAACCGCGACCCGCGGGACCGGGTCCGCGCGCTCTTCGACCCCGGGACGGTCCGGCCGCTGCCCGGCGACGACGGCTGCGGCGTGCTCGCCGCCCGGGGCAGCATCGGCGGCGGACCGGCCGTCGCCTACGCCACCGACCCCGGCCGCATGGGCGGCGCGATGGGCGCCGAGGGCTGCGCCTGCATCGTCCGGGCCATCGACCTCGGCGT
Source organism: Nonomuraea sp. NPDC005730 (assembly GCF_040630865.1). Lineage (NCBI taxonomy): Bacteria > Bacillati > Actinomycetota > Actinomycetes > Streptosporangiales > Streptosporangiaceae > Nonomuraea > Nonomuraea sp. NPDC005730. The sequence goes on along the minus strand of NZ_JBEXYK010000006.1, from coordinate 116,545 downwards.
CCGGGAGCGGGCGCCCGTCGTCGGCCTCTGGCACTCCGGCGGCGCCCGACTGGGCGAGGGCGTCACCGCGCTCGACGGCGTCGGCCAGGTGTTCGCCGCGATGGTCCGGGCCTCCGGCGCAGTCCCGCAGATCTCCGTCGTGCTCGGCCCGGCCGCCGGCGGCGCGGCCTACGGCCCGGCGCTCACCGACGTGGTGATCATGAGCGAGAGCGGGCGCGTCTTCGTCACCGGCCCGGACGTCGTCCGCAAGGTCACCGGCGAGGACGTCGACATGGAGCGGCTCGGCGGCCCCGACCCGCACAGCAGGCGCAGCGGCCTGGCCCACCTCACCGCCCCGGACGACGAGGGCGCCATCGGCGCCGCCCGCCGGATCACCACCCTGCTCGGCGGCCAGGGCGAGCTGCGCCCCTGGGAGGCCCGCGACGACCCCGAGCTCGGCGGCCTGCTCCCCGAACGCGCCAAGCGCGCCTACGACGTGCATCCCGTCGTCGCCCGGCTGCTCGACGGCCCCGGCGAGGAGCTGCACCCGAAGTGGGCGCCCAACCTCGTCACCACGCTCGGCCGGCTGACCGGCAGGACCGTCGGCGTCATCGCCAACAACCCCCTGCGCAAGGGGGGCTGCCTCGACGCGGCGGCGGCCGAGAAGGCCGCGCGGTTCGTCCGCATGTGCGACTCGCTCGGCGTGCCGCTCGTCGTGCTCGTGGACGTGCCCGGCTACCTGCCCGGCGTCCGGCAGGAGTGGGACGGCGTGGTCCGGCGCGGCGCCAAGCTGCTGCACGCCTTCGCCGAGGCCGTCGTGCCCCGGGTGACACTCGTGCTGCGCAAGTCCTACGGCGGCGCGTACGTCGCCATGAACTCCCGCGCCCTGGGCGCCTCGGCGGTCTACGCCTGGCCCACCGCCGAGGTGGCCGTCATGGGCGCCGAGGCCGCCGTGGACATCCTGCACCGCAGGAAGCTGCGCGACGGCCCGCAGGACGGCCGCGAGGAGCTGCGCCGCCGGCTCGTCGCCGAGCACGAGCGCGAGGCCGGCGGCGTCGGCAAGGCCGTGGAGATCGGCGTCGTGGACGAGGTGATCGAGCCCGCCGGCACCCGGCGGCGGCTCGCCGAGGCCCTGCTCAAGGCCGTGCCGCTGCGCGGCGACCACACCAACATCCCGCTGTGAAGCCCCTGCTCACTATTGAGCAGGCAGCACGGCGGGCCCTCATTAGCGTGACGAACAAGCCGACAGACGGAGTGGAACGATGACCAACCCGAATCCCGTCATCCCGCCGGCCGAGCAGCAGACCTCGGTGCCCGCGGCGGATCTGATCAACTCGGCCACGGCCGGCGTGATCGTCGAGCGGACCGCCCAGGTCAAGAACGGCTCCCACGCCAAGGGGCGCAAGTTCGCCCGCATGATGGCCGAGATGGTGACCGCCAAGCAGGTGGGAGTCGCCAGCGTCTTCCTGTACGAGGAGACGTTCGGGACCAAGGACCGGCTGCACTGGCTGATCCACCTCAGCTCGCTGCACGCCTACGAGCAGATGGTGCACATGGGCACCTCCGACGGCGAGTACCGGGACAACACCGCCGACAGCGGCTGGGACGAGATCTTCGTCGACGGCAGCATGACCGAGACCGTGCTGCTGCCGCAGTTCTGGGGCATGTACGGGACCGCGGTCGACGGCGAGCGCGAGAAGCAGTCCACGGTCTACCTGCAGCAGGGCGAGATCACCGGGCTGCCCGGCGCCCGCGAGCAGGTGCCGCAGCCCTACGAGCAGCTCGTCCACTCGGGCAACTGCGGCCTGCTGCTGCACCGGACCGCCCAGCTCGACTACGACTTCCGGTCCGAGGGGCGCACGTTCGCCCGCGAGGCCGCCGAGTCCATCAACGAGAACCTGCCCGGCGAGGCCACCGTCTTCGTCTACGAGGAGGCCTTCGGCGCGGCCGACCGCATCCACTGGCTGATCCACATGAAGTCGCTGAGCACCTACTACAAGGTCCTGGCGCTGCACGTGAAGGACGAGAAGGTGCGGGACCTGTACTTCCAGCAGCGCATCGCGCCCGAGCGCGGCGGCGGCACCTGGGCCAGGATGTTCGTGCCCGGCAGCATGACCGACACCGGGCTCACCCCGCACCACTGGGGGATGTACGCGACATGACCGGCCGCTGCCTGCACGAGATCTTCGCCGAGCGCGCCGCGAAGGCCCCCGACCGGATCGCCGTGACCTGCGGCGCCGAGGAGATCACCTACGGAGACCTGGACGCCCGCGCCGACCGGCTGGCCTGCCTTCTCCAGGCCGTGGGGACCGGCCCCGGCGTGCTGGTGGGGCTGTGCGCGGACCGCGGCATCGACCTGGTGGCCGGGCTGCTCGCGATACTCAAGGCGGGCGGCGCGTACGTGCCGATCGATCCCGGCTATCCAGCGGGGCGGATCGCGTACCTGCTGGAGGACAGCGGGGTCCGCACGGTCGTCACGACGTCCGGGGTGGCCGGCCGGCTCGGCGGCGTCCTGCCCGGTGAGGTCGTGCTCGCCGACGCAGAGCCGCCCGAGGGACGCCCCGCGGCCACGGCCCGCGACGAGGACCTGGCCTACGTCATCTACACCTCGGGCTCGACCGGCGCGCCCAAGGGGGTGCTGGTCGAGCACCGCAACGTCGTGCGCCTGCTGGAGCGGACCGAGCAGTGGTTCGGCTTCGGCGACGACGACGTCTGGACGCTCTTCCACTCCGTCAGCTTCGACTTCTCGGTGTGGGAGCTCTGGGGCGCGCTGCTGTACGGCGGCCGGCTGGTGATCGTCCCGGCCGAGGTGGCCAGGTCGCCCGAGTCGCTGCGCCGGCTGCTGCTGGCGGAGGGCGTCACCGTGCTGAACCAGACGCCCTCCGCGTTCCGGCACCTGGTGGCGGCCGACGCCCGGCAGGAGCGGCCCTCGCCGTACCGGCTGCGCCGGATCGTCTTCGGCGGCGAGCGGCTGGACGTCGACCTGCTGGCCCCGTGGATCGACCGCTACGGCGACGACCGCCCGCAGCTCGTCAACATGTACGGCATCACCGAGACCACCGTGCACGTGACCTACCGCCGCGTCCGCGCGGCCGACCTCGACCACCCCGAGCTGAGCCCGATCGGCGTGCCCATCCCGGACCTGCGCCTCGACGTGCTCGACGAGCACGGACGCCCGGCCGCCACCGGGAACCTGCACGTCTCGGGCCCCGGGCTCGCCCGCGGCTACCTGGACCGGCCCGAGCTGACCGCCGAGCGGTTCACGGTCGCGCCGGACGGCGGGCGCCGCTACGACTCCGGCGACGTCGTCACCCGCCTGCCCGGCGGCGAGTACGCCTACCTCGGGCGGTCCGACGACCAGATCAAGGTGCGCGGGTTCCGCCTGGAGCCCAGGGAGATCGAGCTGTGCCTCCTGGGCCATCCGCGGGTCGCCCACGCGGTGGTGGCCCACCGCGACTACGGCGAGGGCGACGTCCGGCTGCTGGCCTTCGTCGTGCCGGACGGCGATCCGGGGCCGGACCTGATCGACCAGCTCACCGAGCGGGCCGCGAGCCGGTTGCCGGCGCATGCCCGCCCGTCCACCTACCACATCGTGTCGGAGATCCCCATGACGCCGCAGGGAAAGGCGGACCGCGCCGCTCTGGCCAGGTCCGCGCAGGCATCGTCGGCCGCCAAGGTCGTGCAGCGCATCGCCGAGGACGTGCTCGAACGCGACGAGGTGCCACCCCAGGTGGACCTGTTCGACCTGGGCGCGACCTCGCTGGCGATGACCCGCATCATCGCCCAGGTGAACGAGCGCTTCGGGCTGGAGCTGACGGGACGCGAGCTGGAGGAGGAGGCGTCGGTCGCCACCCTGGCCTCCTGCGTCGAGGAACGACTGACCGTGAGGGGATAGACCATGCACGAGACCACCGTCCGGGGCGAGCACTCGATGACCCCCGAGGAGCTGAAGAGCTTCCACACCCAGGGCTACTTCGGCCCGTTCAAGGTCTACGAGATCGACGAGATGCGCCAGAACTGGCGGCGCGAGCGCATGCGTCTCATGGACCGCAGCAACGCCGTCTACCGCGACGACGCCGCCGCCTCGGGCAACACCAACATCTCCAACTACGACCGGCACCTGGACTCGGCCTTCCTGGCCGACCACATCAGCCGGCCGCAGATCGTGGACCGCGTGGTCAGCGTGCTCGGCCCGGACGTGCTCTGCTGGCGCACCGAGTTCTTCCCCAAGTACCCCGGGGACGAGGGCACCGACTGGCACCAGGCCGACACCTTCGCCAACGCCTCCGGCAAGCCGCAGATCGTCTGGCCGCAGGCGGAGGAGTTCGGCGGCACGATCACCGTCTGGACCGCCTTCACCGAGGCGAACGAGGACACCGGGTGCCTGCAGTTCATCCCCGGCACCCACGAGACGATGTTCTACGACGAGACCAAGCGCATGCACTACGACCCCAACAAGATCAACCAGGAGGACAAGGACGGCGTCCGGCGCGGCTTCTTCGGCTACGACTACCGCGACCTGCAGATCGACCCCGACTGGAAGCCCGACGAGTCCCAGGCCGTCTCCATGGTGATGAGGCCGGGGGAGGCCATCCTGTTCTGGTCGACGCTCATGCACGCCTCGCTGCCGCACCGGGGCCTGACCGACGAGATGCGCCTGGGGTTCGCGGCCCGGTACGTCCCGACCAAGGTGGACGTGTACCCGGACACCGACGAGATCGAGGAGTACGGCGGCCGGGTCAGCCTGGACCGGTACGGCGCCGTCCTGGTCACCGGCCAGAACACCAACCCGAACAACCGGATCGCCACGGCCACCACCACCGGCCATCCCTTCACCACCCGATGAGGCCCGCCGTGACCTCTCCGAGCCCATGGCGCGCGGCGACCCGCGCGCCCTCCCGCCATCCACGGAATGCGGTGATCATCTCGTGGCCGCCGAACTGAGACGTCTGACCCGGGCCGTGCAGGACACGCGGCCGCTGGTGGACGTCCTGCGGCATCCGGTGCGCCTGGCCGGCCCGCCCGGCCTCGCCTCCCTCCTGGGCCGTGTGACCCGACGGCTGGGCGCACCGGAGTTCGCACTGACCGACCACTCCTCGCTCGACACCTTCGAACGCCTGGTCAGCGACCATCTCGCGCTCCGCGACGGCATGGGCGGGGACCTGCCGCCGGCCGTCGTCGACGAGGTCGTGGACGGCGCGGCGCGGGACGGCTTCGAAGGGTTGTGCGTGCGCGAGGAGGTCGCGCCGGCGGACGGAGGCCCGCCGCTGCCCGCCTACGCGGCCGGCGACCCGCAGGCCCCGGCCGTCGTGATCGTGGCCGCCTGTGGCATGCCGGCCCGCCTGTGCGAGCAGTGGATGCGCTTCCTGTCCCGCACCCATCACGTCCTCACCTGGGAGACCCGCGCGCTGTTCGGGCAGGATCCCTCGGCGCAGCCGCCGGACGTGGGGGTGCCGGCGCAGGCCGGTGACCTGTTCGCGGTCATGGACCATTTCGGCGTCCGGCGCGCGCATCTGATGTGCCTGTGCGGCGGAGCCGTCATCGGCCTGGCCGCCGCGCACCTCGACCCGGGCCGCGTCGATTCCCTCAGCCTGTGGCACGGCGACTTCGCCGCCGTGAAGGGCGCCGACCGGACCCACCACCAGCAGAACCTGGTGGCGCTCATGGAGATGGCCGCGACCGGCCCCGACCGGGCCACCGCCATCCATCCCGTGCTCTGCCAGACCATGCTCTCCTCGGTGCCGCCCGACCTGGCGCACCTGGTGGTCTACCCGTACGCGACGCCCGAGCTGCTGCATCGCTACTGCCGACTGAACGGCGAGATCATGACGACGGACGTGAGCCCCTGGCTGGCCGGGATCGACCGGCCCGTCCTGGTGGTGTCCAGTCACGACGACGAGACCGCCCACCCGGCGGGGTCGAAGGCGGTGGCGGCGGCGCTGCCGGACGCCGTCCTGCATCTGCGGGCGCACGGCGACCACATATCGCTGTTCAAAGGTGACCCGGAGTTGATGGATATGGCCCGGGACTTTATTGACTCCGCAGCGGCCCGATAACAGCCGAAATCCGCTTCCAGGCAATTCTCCGGACATATCAGAGAATTATGGGGCGGCTTGTTAATCAGTCGATTGATGGGTAGGGGCAACGACAACATGAAATGAATTCCGAGGGGCGGAGTAAATGAAGCCATCCGACGCTGCGCAACTGAGAGCCGGGCTCCGCTCCTTCATCTCGCAGGAAACGTCGGGCGCCTGCTCGATCCGGGTGCCGAGACGCGCCAACATCTACAACTGCGGCCAGCGCGACAGCAACATCTACGTGATCGAGAGCGGTCAGATCAAGACCCAGATGTACGCCCGCTGCGGCAAGGAATGCCTGCTCTCTATCTTCACCGCCGGCGACATCTTCGGCGAGTCCTCCCTGCTCGGGGCCGAGCGCAGCGAGACGGCCACCGCCATGCGGACCACCTGGGTCCGCCGCATCCCGGCCGCCCGCTTCCGCGTCGCCATGGCCGAGAACGAACTCATGGACGGATTCATCGACTATCTCGCACTACGCCTGCGGGAACAGCAGGAAGTGATCGCGACAATGGTCACGATGGACAGCGAACAGCGCCTGGCCTCCGTTCTGCTGCGCTTATCCAGAAAGATCGGTAAGCGCCGTGCCCCGAATGTGCGGGCCATTGAGGAACGCATCACCCAGGAAGAACTCTCCGGCATGGTCGGCACCACGCGGTCGCGCGTCGGCTTCTTCCTCAAACGATTCAAGGACGCCGGCCTGGTCCTGCCCACCTCGGACCCGTACCTGGTCGTGGACGAGGAACGCCTGGCCGAGTACGTCGACGAGGTCAACTGACGGCCGACGAGCCGCCCCCGGCCCGGTCCGCGCGCGGCGGGCCGGGCCGGGCGGCGTTCAGCAGGAGATCAGCTCGAACGGCACCGCCGGACGGCCGCCGAACCGCTGCCCCGCGGCGTTCACGAACCCCTCCAGCGGCACCCGGGCCCCGCCCGGCGGCACCCCCAGCGCCGACAGGTACGCCGCGTGCGCCTCGACCGAGGCCAGCGCCGCGTCCAGGTACCCGGTCACGTCCACCGCGTGCGTCGGCCGGACGGAACCGGCGATCGCCACGTACTTGACGCCGCCCCACGGCTCGGCCCCGGCGTCGGGCAGGATCCAGCGGTTGCCCGCGTCGAGGACCGCGTCCAGCACGGCCCGGCCGGTGACGCGGTGGTCGGGGCTGTTCCACTTCCCGGTGAAGGTGAAGTCGTGGTGGTTGAAGGTGATCACCAGCTCGGGCCGGTGCCGGCGCAGCGCCGCCACCAGGTCGTGCCGGAGCCGGGGGGAGTGCTCGATCCCGCCGTCGGGATGGTCGAGGAACTCCACCGACGAGACGCCGACGATGGCGGCGCTCGCCTGCTGCTCCTCCTCCCGAACCTTCCGCGCCTGGTCCGGCGGCATCGAGTCGATGCCCGCCTCGCCGCGGGTGAGCAGGAGGTAGCCGACCTCCTTGCCGGCCCCGGTCCAGGCGGCCACGGCGCCGGCGCTGCCGAACTCCATGTCGTCGGGGTGGGCCACGACGGCCAGTGCTCTCGTCCAGTCATCGGGCATGGGCTGTAAGTCGTCCGTCATGTCCTTCCCCCTGACATGCACGAAGATCGCTAAACCTGTTGGTCCGGCCCGTAGCGCCGGGCGACGTCCTGGGAGGAGGGCCAGCCGCTGTAGGCCGGCGAGCGCGGCCAGCCGTCGGGGGAGTCCTGCCACTCCTCCTGCCGCCCGTACGGCAGCAGGTCGACCAGCGCGAAGGTGTGCGTGAGCTGCTCGGTGCCCCGGCCGTCGGTGTGCCAGGTGCGGTACACCGCCTCGCCGTCGCGCAGCAACACGTTCACGGCGAAACCCGCGCCGGGCGGCGCGCCGACGTCGGCCCCGAACGGGCTGCCGGCCGTCGAGTACCAGGTCATCCGGTTGCCGACCCGCCGCCTGTAGGCCAGGGCCTCCTCGATCGGGCCCTGGGTGACGACGACGAACCGCGCGTCGTAGTCGTCCAGGAACTCCAGGCGGGTGAACTGCGCGGTGAACCCCGTGCATCCCGGGCAATGCCACTCCTTGCCCGGGGACCACATGTGGTTGTAGACGATCAGCTGCCGCCTGCCCTCGAAGACGTCCGCCAGCCGGACCGGCCCGTCCTCGCCCTCCAGGACGTAGTCGGGCATTCGCACCATCGGCAGGCGACGGCGCTGGGCGGCGATGGCGTCGAGCTCACGGGTGGCGGCCTTCTCCCTGGCCCGCAGCTCGTCGAGCCGGAGCCGCCAGGTCTCGGCGTCGACGACGGGCGGTAGTGCGTTCGCGCTCATGGTCCCTCACTGATCGGTCGTGGCCTGCGATGCACAGGGACAGACCCGCCGCGGTCGCGAAACTCATCGGCGGGCCCACATCCCGCCGAGCACGAGTAGGCCCCGGGCACGGGGGCAGCGGCGGAAGACCCTGAACTCCCCGCACATCCCGACGAAGGGAGTACAGCGTGGCGCACGCGTTCTGGGCTGACCCCCACGGCGCCGGTGGCCACAGCGAACGGGTGCCGAGAGCGCCCGGACGGACTCCTGACCGCGGCCGCGGTAGCCTTCCACCTCGGGTAGAACCCGGGAGGAGGCGCGGATGCAACTCGGCAATCTCGAGCGATCGATCATGGAAGCCCTGTGGCGGCATCCGCAGGGCATGTTCGCGCACGACCTCGCGGCCGGCCTGCCCTCCCAGCCCGCCGTCACGACGGTGCTGACCGTGCTGATGCGCCTGGCGAACAAGGGCATGGTCGCCCGCGAGCGCGTCGGCCGGGCCCACCTCTACAAGGCCACCGCGGGCAAGGACGCCTTCGTCGCCGAGGCCATGCGCGCGGCGCTGGCGGAGGCCGGCGACGTGGTGGCGGCCGTGCAGCGGTTCGTCGGCACGGTGACGCCCGAGGTGGCCGCGGCGCTGCGCGAGGCGCTGGAGGAGCAGGACGGGCCGGCGCGATGATCGCCTGGTTCGTCGCCGCCGGGGTGGCGCTGCTGCCGGTGACGCTGGGCGGCCGCGTCGCCCGCGCTCTGGCCGGCGCCGCCTGGTCATATCGTTGCCCGCGGGCGGCTCTGGCGCTGTGGCAGGCCATCGGGCTGGGGGCGGGCCTGGGCGCGGTCGGCCTCGGCCTGGTGGCCGCGGTCGCGCCGCTGGCGGCGGTGTTCCCGCACGGCATGCACACGCTGCTGCGGCAGATCGCCGGCGGCCACGGGCTCGACGGCCTCGGCCCGCTGCACCTGCTGGCCCTGGCCTGGTCGGCGGGCCTGCTGAGCTGGTTGGCCGTGCACACGGCGCGGGCCACGGCCAAGACCCTTCGCGAGCGGCAGCGGCAGCGCCTGCTGGTCGACGTGGTGGCCGATCACCATCCGGCCTACGACGCCTACGTGCTGCCGGTGGCCGGGCAGGTGGCCTACTGCGTGCCGGGCAGACGCCGGCGGATCGTGCTGAGCCAGGGCACCCTCGACGCGCTGAGGCCGGCCGAGCTGCGGGCCGTCCTGGAGCACGAGCGGGCGCACGCGCGCGGCCGTCACCACCTGGCCCTGCTGCCGTTCGTGGCGTTGTCGCACGCGTTCTCGTGGCTGCCCGCCGCGCGCACGGCACGCGAGGCGGTGGCCGTGCTGCTGGAGATGATCGCCGACGACCACGCCCGCCGCGTGCACGGAGAGCTGCCTCTGGCGCGTGCCCTGGTCCGCATGGCGGGCGGTGGCGCCGAGCCGGGGGCGGCCGCGTTCGCCCTGGCCGACGCCGGTGTGGTGGAACGGCTGGAGCGCCTGCTCGACGGGCGCGGCCGGCCGCGCTGGGTGTCGGCGGCGGCCTACTCGGCGGCCGTCCTGCAGCTGAGCGGGCCGCTGGCGGTGCTGATCGCGCCGCTGGTCTGCTTCGTCATCTAGGCCGCCCCACGCCGTCCTGCTGGTCGAGGGCAACGGCTTCGCCAACACCGTCTCGGCCTTCGACCGCTTCCTGCCGGGGCCGTGGGTCAGCGCCGAGTCGCTGGAGCCGTTCACGCTGACCCTGCGGCAGTTCCAGGCGACCTACATCGCCCAGGGCGGCAGACGCGGGCAGCCGGTCGACTTCGAGGGGGCGATGACCGTCTCCGACGTCCCCGGCCGGCCGGACCGCAGGGTGACGCTCAAGGTGAACGAGCCCGTCGAGGTGAACGGCACCCAGACCTACCTGCTCGGCAACGGCTACGCCCCCGTCTTCCGCGTCACCGACGGCACGGGGCAGGTCGCCTTCGACGGGCCGGTGCCGTGCCTGGTGGAGCAGGTGTCCACGCTCGCCTCGGGCTGCGTCGTCAAGGTGCCGGACGCCCGGCCCACCCAGCTGGTCTTCGCGGCCGCCGCCACGCTCGGCGTCACCCTCGCGGTCAGCGTGCGACGCCGCCGGGTGTGGTGGCGCGGCGAGGAGGTGGCCGGTCTGGCCCGGACGAACCGGGCCGCCTTCGCCGCCGAGTTCGACGGCCTGGTCAAGGAGCTCGGCGCCACCAAGACGCAGGCGTTCTCCATATCCTGGGCAACCAGCCCGGAAAGAGGTGTCCCTGTGTACGAGATCGTGGCCGCTCTCGCGCCCCCCGTCGTGGTCGGCGGAGCCTTCATCGCCGGCGTCGTCCACCTGGTACGGGCCGAAGGACGGGCCAAGGCCGCCGAAGGCCGGGCCGCGCGGGAGCGGGCGGCGGCCCCGCCCGATCCGGGACGGCAGCCGGAGCCGCGCGCGGACGGCTGACACCGCGCCGCTACCGGCCGGGCTCGTCGCAACCGGGCCGCATGTGCTCGGCGCCCGCCTTGGCCGCATAGCGGAGCAGGTGGCGGGCGGACGCCTCCAGGTCGGCGGCGGCGGTCACGCACGCCGCCAGATGGGCGGTCACCGCCGCGCGCAACCAGGCAGGCGTCCCGTCGCCCGCCTTCAGACCTGCCTCGACGGCACGCAGACGCTCGGCGCAGGCGGCGAGGGCGCGGGCGTCCGCGCGCAGGACTTCGGCGTGCGCGGCGATCGCGGCGATCCGGGCGGGCATGGCTCCTCCGTCAGCCCGTCGGCACCGGGACGGCGGCGTCCCGGAGCGTCCGGCGGGTGGTGGCCGACAGGCACAGCAGCGGGCGGGCGCCGTCGAGGCCCAGCTCGCGCAGCCGCTCGGCCAGCGGGTGGGCCGACCGCGGCTCGACGGCCAGCCGCAGCGACGGCGCCGCGTGCAGCCGGGCCCGCCCGCGGGCGCGGACGCGGGAGCGCAGCACCGCGCCGGCCTCACGGGCATAGCCGACCAGGCCGGGATCGTTCAGCGGCAGGCCGGGACCGAGCCGCCCGCGCAGGGTGAGGATCCGGTCGGCGGCGAGGTGCGCGGACCGCGCGCCGAGCCGCAGCTCCAGAGCCGTCAGGTACGTCTCGCCGCCCCACAGCCGCGTGCCCAGGGCCTGGACGACCGCGCTGTCGACCGCCGAGCCGACGAGGAAACCGCCGCAGCGGCGCACGTCCGCGGCCCGCAGCAGGCCGGGAAGACGGGAGCCCCACCACGGCGGGCCGGACTCCGGCGACCGGAACGGACCCGGCACCACGACACCCACCTGCAGCTCCGCGTAATCGCCCACGCCGGTGTGCCGGTTCCGGGCGGCGTGCACGACGACCAGCGCCCGCCCCGCCACCCGTACGACGGGACCGAGCCCGGTGCCCGCCAGCAGCCCGGCCACCGCCGCCGGGCTGGTGGCGAAGCAGGCCGTGAGCGCCTCGCCGTCGCGGCACCGGATCGGCAGCTCGACGGCCCCCTCGGACCCGTCCACGGCATGGACTGGCTCGGCCGGGAAGGGCAACCGCTCCGGCGCGGGCGGACGGTCGAACAGCAGGTACGCCTGGGAACGCACGACCCGCCCCCGGTACGGGGCGAGCCGCCGCTCGATGAGGTCGCGGGCCTCGGGCAGGTCGTCGGTGAGGTTGGCGAGGTAGCGCTCGATGCTGTGGCATTGCGGGAACATGTGCGTGGAATCGCTGTAGTCCACCACGTACCAGTCGGGGTGCGGGTCGAAGCAGGTGCCGGCGCCCTGCCCGTCGAGGGTGGGGATGATGTCGTGCTGGTTGGTGACGCTGGCCACCCAGGTGCGCGGGTCGGCGGGGCGTTTGAAGTCGACGGGCGAGCCGACGGCGACGGCGTGCGTGACCGTGTGCCGGGCGCAGAAGGCGGGGTCCTGGGCCAGGTTCATGATCGCCGCCCCGCCCGCGCTGTGCCCGACGAGCGCCAGTTCGGCGCCCTGCGGCGGCCCGTAGTCGGCGACGGCCTGGGCCAGGGCGCGGCTGTAGGGGCTGGCGGCCAGGACGGCGCTGCTGAACGCGCCGAGCAGGTCCTGGGGCGACTCGCCGTCGGGACGCCCGACGCGCATGCCCGGCGCGTGCAGGACGTGGCGGAGCACGCCGTCCGGCCCCTCGACGCTCTGGAGGAGGGCCCGCCCGGTGGTGCCGATCGTGCTGATGTTGGCCAGGAAGCCGAGCAGCGACCCGCGTGCGCACAGCCGGGCCGACTCGGCCGCGGTCAGCTCGACCCGGCGCGCGGCGCCCTCCCCGACGTCGAGGGCGGCGATCGCCCTGTTGCTCACGCCGAAGAGCGGATCGGCGGTGGCGAAACCCCGTCCCGTCGCGATGAGCCAGGCGGCGGCGTCGTTGAGCGGGTTCTCGTCCAGCAGCGCGCGCAGCGCCAGGACCTCGCCGAAGACCGGCGCGAGCTGGCTGAGCGCGCGCACCGCGCCACGGTCCTTGAGCAGGGCGCGCAGGGCCCGGACGGCCTCCACGTCGCGGTCGGCGGCGGCCGCCTCGATGAGCCGGGCGAGCATGGGATCCTCGGTCAGCTCGGGATGGGCGACCGCCACCGCCGCCACGCGCAACCGCAACGACGTGGCCAGCACCCGTACGGCCAGGCTCTCGGCCCCCAGCATGGCGCCGGCCTTGGCGGCCGCGGTCGCCAGCCGGCCCCCGGTGAACGAGTAACCCAGGCCCCGGCCGTTCGTGGTGGCCCGCAGCAGCGCGCGGTAGGCGGGCCGGGCCGCCGAGGGAGCGCGCGGCACGGCGCGCAGCAGCGCGTCGTCGGTCAGCGCGGCCGTGGCGTGCGACGCGGCGCCGTGGATGCTGACCGCGATGTCCACCAGCTCCCGGGCCAGGGCGCGCAGGGGCCCGGCGGCCGGATCGTCGTCGCCGGTCATGGCCGGGCCCGCCGGGACATGCTGACGAATCGGGGGGCCGGGTCCTCGGGCGTGTTGCGGCGCAGCACGTCCGACAGCGTGCGCGTGGCCGCGATGATGCGAAGGCCCTGGGGGGAGAACGTGGCGGCGTTGAAGATCCGCGGCGCCAGCAGCGGGTTGGTGAGCGCCTGGGAGAAGGCGTCGATGGCGATGATCTTGGTCAGCAGTGGCGGCAGGATCGCGTCGGGGGAGCCGGGCTCCTCGGCGAACAGCCCGACGTACAGGTCGACGTCGTCCACGTCGCGGTAGAGGTCGCGCAGCGCGCCGCTGACCCGCCGGTCGCCGGTGATCTGCTCGAAGGCGCGCACCCGGGGGAAGCGGCAGTGCTCGCGGTAGCCGTTGTACGGGGCCAGGCCGAGCACCCGGGAGTCGGCGAGGCTGGCCACGTCGATCTCGCGCAGCACGGGGTCGGTGTTGAACAGGCCGATGCGGCCGGCGCGCTGGCGGGAGGCGTCCTCGAACAGCCGCCCGAGACCGGGGCCGGGGATCAGCGAGCCGGCGAAGAAGGTCTCGGCCATCGGCAGCTCCCGCCCGGCCACCGACAGGCGGGACGGGACCAGGCTGTGCCACCGGTAGACGAGGTTGAACTCCACGGAGGCCCAGTTCTGCCGGTGCCAGGCCGCGCGGTCGAGCCGCGTGGACAACCACGGGTCGAGGGCGAACCGGAAGTGGTAGGGGGTGATGTGGTTGATGTACTCCTCGACGACCAGTTTGATCAGCAGCACGACGAGGATGTTGCGGGCGGTCTGGAACAGCCGTTCGTCGTCCCAGCGCGGATTCTCCCGGGCCAGCAGCCGCGCCACCCTGTTGTGCTCGCGCAGGAACAGCACCGTGAGCATGGTGAAGCCGATCTGGCCGTTGCCCCGGTCGCTGCCGGTGGCGAACAGCGTGTCGCGCCGGGCGTCGGAGAGCTGGTCGAAGCGGATGACGCGCAGCGGGGCGAACTCCGGCTTGATCTTGCCGTTCGCGCACAGGTAGGGCGGGAACTCGCCGCCGCCGACCGACTGGCTCTTGAGCAGCCCGCCGTCGAACGCGCGCAGCGCGGCCGTCGCCGCCTCGTCGAGGCCGTACACCTGGTTGAGGTCGATGTGGTGGTTGGAGCTGTTCTTGCGCGGGTCGCGCGGGACGTTGACGTCGCCGCGCAGGAAGCCGTCGGTGAACCACTGGGCGAAGTACGCGAAGAGCACCGTGGAACGCGGGCACGGGATCATGGACTCGCCGCGGACGAACAGGCCGGCGGCGCTCTCCGGCGTGGGCAGCCGCCCTTCGGCGACGGTGACCGGAGGCAGGTGCCTGCCGCTGTAGGTGCGGTCGGTCAGCGAGGCCCACGAGGTGTAGTCGGCCATGGTGCTCAGCGGCTCGGGGCGCGGCGGCATCTCGCGGATCGCGTGGTCGATCAGCGAGGCATTGATCCGGCGCCGCACCGGGCGGCTGCTCTGCAGCAGGTCCCAGAGGGGCCGGCCGTGCGTCAGGGCCAGGAACCTGAGCCGGTTGGACAGGCCGTCCGTGGCGATGCTGCGTGCTCGGCTCGCCGCCATCGTCAGCCTTCCCGCGCGCCGGTGCCGAGCCCGAGGGCGAAGGTGTCGGGGAAGACCCCGAGTGACCGCTCCACCCGGCCCTCCGGCGGCGGCAGCAGCCGTACGCCCGGACGCAGCAGCAGGCGGCGTACGGTCTCGGCGATCACCACATCGGCCACGTGCACGCCGAGGCAGGCGTGATGACCGGAGCCGAAGAACAGCTGATGGTGACGGGGGCGGTCGAGGCGGAACTCGCCGGGCTCCGGCACCACGGCCGCGTCGAACATGGCGGAGGCCGGCGCCGCGAGCACGAACGTGCCCGCCGGGATCACCGTGCTGCGCGGTGTGCCGGCGGCCAGCACGTGGTCGCGCTCGCACAGCCGGGGAAGCAGCTTGAAGAACGGGCTGAACCGCAGCGCCTCCCAGACGTACGGGTCGAAGCGCTCGGGGTCCCCGGCGACGGCCGTCGCCTCCGCCAGCACCCGCGGGCGCAGCAGGAGCTGCTCGACCGCCTCGACCATGGCCCCCGGCGCGCTCTCCACGAAACCCAGCGGCAGCCCGGCCATGTTGATCACGATGCGGTCGTCGGCCACGGCGGGCGGGGACGTCCGGACCAGACGGGCGAAGACGTCGTCGGGAAGGTCCCGGCCGGCGCGCAGCGTGGCCCGGTGCTCGGCGAGCAGGGCACGCAGGTGCCCGACCAGCTCGGCGCCCGCCTTGACGGACGCCGCCTGGAGCTCGGGGTCGCCGAGGAAGTTGGCGAAGCCGTCGGCGACGATCGCCCGCGTCCAGCGGCCCAGGGTCAGCGGGTCGGGGCCGGGAACGCCGAAGTACCGCGCGCACACGCCGAGGGCGACAGGGCGGAACAGCCCTTCGACCGCCTCCAGGCGCCCGCCGGGCCCGGCGGCGTCGAGCAGCTCGTCGGCCAGGCGGCCGGTCAGCTCGCGCACGCCGGCCGCGTCCTCCGGGGCGAGCATGAGCTGCATCAGGCCCTTCTCCCGCCAGTTCATCGGCGTGGCGTCCCGGCCCAGCATGAACGGGCCGCCCAGCGCGGCGTCGAGGCGGGGACCGAAGGCGCGGACGGAGAAGACCTGCTCGTGGGCGAGCACCTCGGTCACGTCGGCGAAGCGCGTCACGACCGTGAAGGCGGGGGTGACGAAGACCGGACGCCGCTCGCGCAGCTCGGCGAACAGACTCCGCCAGTCGGTCCGCATCCACTCCCGGACCAGGCCGAACGCCGCTATCGGGTCTTTTGCCAGCGCCTGGTGGTACCTCTCCAGATAGCCGCCCGTGGTCGCCTGATCGACAGCACCCATTCCGTGGACCTTCCGCCTGATATCGGAGCGCACAGGGATGATCACTTTGCGCAATCACAATCTAGGGAGGCGTCGCAGCCTTTCTTCATGACAATCGAGTGCATTGTTTGGTGCCTCACGGTAATGACTCCGTCACTGTCAGGACATTGCCGCAGTCCATGGGCCTGGTCATTGAATAAGGAGCCTGATCGACCTGTACCGCTCATGGGAGGAAACGTGACGTCACCCCTGCCGCAGCCGGGCACGGCGGAGACGGTGACGGTCACCACCGGCCGCCGCACCGCCTATCTGGTCGTCCTGGTCGTCCTGCCCGTGGTGCTGCTGGCCCTCGCGGTGCCGGCGGCCTGGGGGTGGGGCATCGGCCCGCGCGACCTGGCCATCGCGGTCGTGATGTACCTGGTGAGCATCTTCGGCATCGCCATCGGCTACCACCGCCTGTTCACCCACCGCGCCTTCAGGGCCAGCCGGGCGCTGCGGATCGCGCTCATGCTGGCCGGCGGCATGGCCGTCGAGGGCCCCCTCACCCTGTGGGCCGCCGAGCACCGCCGCCACCACAAGTACGCCGACCGCGAGGGCGACCCGCACTCGCCGTGGCGCTACGGCGACGGCGGCCCGGCCCTGCTGCGCGGCATGCTGCACGCCCACATCGGCTGGTTCTACACGGCCCGTCAGCGCTCCAGCCGCCGGCACTGGGTGCCCGACCTGCTGGCCGACCCGGACGTGCGCCGTTTCGACGCCGCCTACCCGGCGGTCGTGCTGCTGTCGCTCGTGCTGCCGGCCGCCGCCGGCGGGCTCTGGTCGATGTCGTGGGCGGGCGCGTGGAGCGGGCTCCTGTGGGGCGGCCTGGTCCGCTACGCCGTCGTGCACCACGTCACGTGGTCGGTGAACTCGATCGCGCACACCTTCGGCGACCGCCCGTTCCGCACCAGGGACCGTTCGTCCAACGTGTGGTGGGTGGCGATGCTGACGCTCGGCGAAGGCTGGCACAACTGGCACCACGTCGACCCCACCTGCGCCCGGCACGGCGTGCTCAAGGGCCAGCTCGACCCCAGCGCGCGGCTGATCCGCTGGTTCGAGCGGGCGGGCTGGGCCCACGCCGTGCGCTGGCCGGCCCCCGACCGCCTCACCGCCCGCCGCGCCGAGCGCGTCCCCGACTCCTCGCGCTGACACGGGCGGCCGGGATACCGCGACGCGCCGGAGAGGACGGTCATGGAGATCACGCCGCAGGCGGTCGTCATCCCGAAGGAGACCGGCCACCTGGAGCAGGGCAAGTACGGGCCCGTCTTCCCGCGCGGCCCCGCGTGTCACGGCTTCACCATCATCGCCGGGGTCAAGCCCGGCCGGGCCGACGCCATGCGGGGCTACGGCGACACGCTCGCCGAGGCGCTGCGGGACGACGCCGGCCTGCTGGCCCCCCTGAAACTGCACTACCTGCGCCGGGTCCGCTGCGCTTCCAGCAGGGCATCGCGGGCGGCAGTTCGAGTTCGTCCAGACCGAGTGGCTGAACGACGGCGTCTTCTTCGGCGCGGGCCCGGCCAGGGGCCCTGCGCCGGCTCGGCGACCTCGCCGGCTGACGTTCACCGGCCCAGGTCGTCCCACTCCTGGAGCAGGTGGGACGTGGCGGCGGCGGGGGCGGTGAACGACCAGCGGCCCGGCGGCAGGTCGAGGGCGCAGCCCCCGTCGGCCAGCCTGGTGGTCGGCAGCTGCTCGTTCAGGCCCATGAGGAAGGTGCCGTTGACGGTCATCCCGTCCCAGGCGCCGCGTACCGGCAGCACCGCGCGGGCGGTCACGCCCTCCGGGACGGCGAAGGTGAACTGCACCCCGTCGGGCCCGGCCCGCCAGCCCGACTCGACGGCCCCCGACGCGCTCGCGTAACGGGCGTGCGCCTGGCGCAGCAGCGGGACGGGACCCGGACGCAGCAGCAGCTCGCCGAACCCGCCACCCGTCCCGCGCGGGTCGTCGCCCAGACCGGCGACGTGCCGGAACAGCCAGTCGCCCACGCAGCCGTAGGCGTAGTGGTTGAAGGAGTTCATGGCCGGCGTCTGCAGGCCGTGCCGGTGGTGCCAGGCGTCCCAGCGTTCCCACATGGTCGTCGCCCCGGCGCGGAGCTGGTAGCGCCACGACGGGTAGCCCTCCTGGTTGAAGATCCGGCACGCCAGGTCGTGGTGGCCGGTCTCCGACAACACGGGCAGCAGCAGGGGGGTGCCGACGAAGCCCGTCATGAGCCGGTGCCCGTCGGCGCGGACCAGGTCGGCCAGCGCCCGTGCCGACGCGGCGCGGTCCTCCGGCCGGACGAGATCCCAGGCCAGGGCGACGGCGTAGCCGGTCTGCGTCTCGGTGCGCAGCCTCGGGCCGTCGAGGAAGGCCCGCCGGAAGGCGTCCGACACGCGGGCGGCGGCCTCGTCGTACTCGGGAGCGTGCGGCTCGCCGAGCACGGCGGCCGTGTGCGCGATCAGGCGGAGGCTGCGGGCCAGGGCGGCGGTGGCGATGAGGCTCCTGGGCGTCTCCACCGTGCCGGGGGCCAGCCAGTCGCCCAGCGCCCGGCCCGGTCTGAGGCCGTCGTCGGACTGCGCCAGGCAGTAGCCGGCCCACCGCCGCATCGGGTCGTAGGCGCGGCGCAACGTGCGGTCGTCACCGTAGCGCCGCCACAGCAGCCACGGCACCTCGACCAGCGCGTCGGACCAGACGGGGGAGTCGTAGCCGTACTCGGGCAGCACCGGCGCGACGTGCGGGACCGCGCCGTCGGCCCGCTGCCCGTCGATCAGCGTCGTCACCCAGCCGGACAGGAACGCCTGCGTGTGCCGCAGGAAGCTGAGCGTCGAGCCGAACACCGAGATGTCGGCCGTCCAGCCGGTCCGCTCGTCGCGCTGCGGGCAGTCGGTCGGCACGCTCACCAGGTTGCCGTCCGCCGACGCGCCGATGTTGGCGACGAGCTGCCGTACGGCGGGATCGCTCACGGTCAGCGAGCCGGTGACGGCGAGCGCCGAGGACAGCAGCACCGCCTCCAGGTCGTCCGGCGTCAGCGCGCCCGGCCGGCCGGTGACCTCCGCGTAGCGGAACCCGTGCAGGGTGAACGCGGGCTCCACGACGTGTGATCCGGGGCCGAGGACGAACTCGTCACGCTGGTCCGCGGTGCGCAGGTTGTCGGTGTAGAGCCGCCCGGTCGCGGTCAGCTCCTCCCCGTGCCGTACGACGATCCGCACGGGCCCCGGCGCGTCCACGCGCAGCCGGACGCGCCCGACGACGTTCCGCCCGAAGTCGGCCACCTGGACGCCCGGCGCGGGCTCGGTCACCGACACGGCGGGGACCGTGCCGATCACCCGGACCGGGGGAGCGGGGTCGGCCTCCACCAGGATCTCCGGCGCGGCGGTCGTCCCGGCCGGTCCGGTCCCCTCGGAAGGAGCCTGGACGGTCTCGCCCATCACCAGGTCGGCGCGCGGGCGGCCGAGGTCCCGCCGGGTCCAGGACGCGTCCGTGGCGAACACCCGGCGCGGGCCGTCGTCGTCCCGCACGAGCACCTGGGCGCTGGCCGCGGGCCGGTCACCGTAGCGGCGCGGGCCGCCGCCGGCGACGTGACCGGCGTACCAGCCGGGAGCCAGCCACAACTCCAGCTCGTTCTCGCCGGGCACCAGCAGTTCCGTGAGCTCCAGCAGCCGGTAGCGCGTCCGGTGGCCGTAGTCGGTCCAGCCGGGGGCCAGCTCCTCCTCGCCCAGCCGCGCGCCGTTGAGCAGCGCCCGGTAGACGCCGAGCGCGGTGGCGGCCAGCCAGGCGCGTCCCGGAGCGGGACGCCAGGTGAACGACCCGCGCAGGCTCACCGCCGCCCTTGGATCGCCCGGCAGCCAGGGCGCGTCCCATGCGCCGCGCGCCCGCAGGCCCGTGGTGAACGCGCCCGCCGCCTGCCCCGCCACCTCCCACGTGTACGGGGTCAGCGGGGCCAGCAGCTCGTCCGGCACGTCCACGCCGTGCGAACCGGCGGGCACGGAGGACCGCCACACCTCGCGCCCGTCCGCGGACACCACCACGGTGGCCGCCGCGGTCGTCCGGGCGTCCCACGACAGGCGGGGCGACGGCTCGTCCACGCCCACCGGATCCGCCAGACCGCACGTCAGGCCCGCCCGCGCACCGGCCGGGACCGGCCGGATGTAGGGCGTCTGCGCGCCCGAGACCTGCACGTCGAGCACCCCCGAGTCCCGGTTCACGCATCGAGCCCGGTGGTGAAGGCGTTGTGCAGGCCGTCGACGTCGACGCCGGACAGGCTCGGCGCCATCACGTTGATCAGCAGCACGAAGCACGCGTCCTGCTCCGGGTACATCCACCACTGGCAGCCCGACGCGCCGCCGTGGCCGTACAGCCGGCGTTCCAGCAGCCCGGGGGCCGAGTGGCGCAGGTTCCAGGTGAGCCCCCAGTCCTGCCCGGCGTTGACCGGGTCGGGCTGCAGCTTGACCAGGCCCGTCGTCTGCGGGGTCGTCATGGCGGCCAGGGTGGTCGGGTGGACCAGCGCGCGGTCCCCGCGCAGCAGCGCCCCGCCCAGCGCCAGCAGGTCCTCCGCGCGGGAGAACAGCGCGCCCGCCGGGTGGCGGAGGCGGACGAACGCGTCGAAGTCGAAGCCGGGCCCGAGCAGTTCGAGGCCGTGCACCTCGGCCGCCTCGCACGCCGGGTCGAACGTGATCCGCCCGCCGCCCGGCACCAGCGTGTTCAGGTCGGAGTCGACCAGCTCGGCCACGTCGCGGCCGGTGACGTCGCGGACCATCTCCGCGATCCCGGCGAAGGCCAGGTTGGAGTAGTGGCTGAGGGTGCCCGCCTCGAACAACGACGGCGCGGTGACGAGGTGCTCCACCAGGTCGTCGGGCGTCAGCGTCTGCTCGGCGATGCCGCCGGTGTGGGTCAGCAGGTGCCAGAGCGTCACGTCGGGCCGGGGGAAGTTCGGCAGCACGTCCCGCAGCGGGCGGCGCAGCGACAACAGCCCGCGTTCGACCTGGCGCAGGGCCAGCAGGCCCATCAGCGGCTTGGTCACCGAGAACAGCGCGAAGTGGTCGTCGGTCCTGGTCCCGCGGCCGTCGTGGGTGCCGAACGCCTCCAGCACCTGGATCCCGTCGGAGGTCGCGGCGCCGAACACCGCGCACGGCAGCCGCCCCTCCTTGATCTCGCGCCTGACCCAGTCGAGCGCGATGTCGTGCGTGGTCATCCCTTCAGTGCACCTTCCGTGAGGCCGGCCAGGACGCGCTTCTGCGCGACGGCGTACACCGCCACCAGGGGCAGTGTGGTGAGCAGGACGTGGGCGAAGACGAGGTTCCAGTTCAGGCTCTGCAGGGTGCCGGAGGCGAACTGGAACAGGCTCAGCGGCAGCGTGGCGTTCGCGCTGCCCTGGAGCAGGAAGAGGGCGAAGAAGAAGTCGTTCCAGACGTTGATGATCAGGATCACGCCGCCGACGAACAGCACCGGCCGCAGCAGCGGCAGCAGGATGCGCACGAACACCTGCGGACGCGAGGCGCCGTCGATGGCGGCGGCCTGCTCCAGGTCGGGCGGGAACGCCCGGACGAACCCGGTGGCCAGGAAGATCACGACGCCCAGGCGGCAGCCGGTCATCGTCAGCACGTAGCCGAGCGAGCCGCCGTCCAGCGACAGGGCGCGCAGCAGGTAGACGGTCGGGATGATGGACGGCGGCAGCAGGATCGACAGCCCCATCACGAAGTAGGCCGCCTGCAGCCACCGCGACCGGCTGCGCCCGAACGCCCACGCCGCCGCCGCGCCGAGCAGCACCACCGCGATCACGATCGGCACGGTCACCTTGAGGCTGTTGAGCAGCCCCGTCAGGTAGCCGCCCCGGTCGAGCACGATGCCGTAGTTCTCGGCGATCGCCCACGTCCTGGGCAGGCCGAGGCCCAGCTCGGCGGCCTCGCCCGCGGGCTTGAAGGAGTTGACGACCACGAGCCAGACGGGCACGAGCACCCACGGGACCGCGAAGAGCGTCAGCGCCGCGTACTTGAGCGCCGCTCTCATCCCGTCACCTCCCTGCGCCGCAGCCACCACACCAGGGGCACGGCGGTCGCGATCACCAGCAGCGTCACGGTGAAGCCCAGCGCGCTGGCCGAGCCGAAGAAGCCCTGTCCCCATTGCTGGCGCATCACCACGTTCAGGGCGCGCGTGTGGTCGCCGGGGCCGCCGCCGGTGGTGGCGGCGATCACGTCGTACGCGCTGAGCGCGCCCACCAGCGTGACCGCCACGTTGAAGGTCAGCGCCGGGGCGAGCATCGGGAACACCACCCGGCGCAGCCGGGTCCACGGGCCGGCGCCGTCCACGGTCGCCGACTCCAGCAGCGACTTGGGGATGGAGTTGAGGCCCGCGATGTAGACGAGGGTGATCAGCCCGCTCCACTTCCACGCGTCGATGAACGCGACCACCACCAGCGCGGTGGCCGGTTCGCCCAGCCACGCCCACTCGATGCCGAGGAAGGAGTTGATCGCCCCGTCGGGGGCCAGCAGCCCGCGCCAGATGTACCCGGCGGCCAGCGGCGAGATGAGCGTCGGCAGGAAGAACGCCGAGCGGAAGACGGTGTTGATCCCGCTGGTCCGCTGGAGGGCCAGGGCCAGCGAGAGGCTGACCGTGTTCTGGATCGCCATGCACAGGATCGCGTACAGCACGGTCACGGTGACCGCGTTGGCCAGCAGGTCCTGGTCGATCAGCGTGCGGACGTTCTCCAGCCCGTTCCAGGTGATCTCGGCCCGGAAGCTCGTCCAGGAGGAGAACGCGAAGCGCACGTTGAGCAGGAACGGGGCGACGAAGAAGACCGTGACCAGCACGATCGCGGGCAGCGCCCACGGCAGCCAGGCCGCCCTGTTCCGCATCACCATCCGGGCAGCCCTGCCGCCTTGGCCGCCTGCTCGACCTGGCCCTGGAGCTGGGTCGCCGCCTTCTGCGGGTCCTTCTGCCCGGCGATCAGCTCGGACATGAGCTGGGCCAGCCCACCCATGCCGGGGATGTCGGAGTTGAAGGCGATGACGGCGCCGGTGTCGTACGCCTTCTTGACGTCCTGCAGCACGGAGGAGACGCCCTGCGGATCGGGCACGTCCTTGAGCACCGGGAAGGTCTTGGACGCGGCGATGTACTCGGCGTAGGCCGGGCCGGTCATGAAGCGCACGAAGTCGAGCGCGGCCTTCTCGCGCGCCGTGTCACCGGTCTTGGGCAGGTAGAACGTGCCGATCGGACCGGGCGCGTAGGTCACCACCGGCTTGTCGCTGGACAGGCCGACGAAGCCGACGGACTCGTCCACGGTCTTCTGGTCGCCGCCGGCGGCCGCGAGCAGCGCCGGGAGCATGTCGGAGTGCTGGGCGACCATGGCGGCCTCCCCGGTCACCAGGGCCTTCATCGAGTCCTCGAACTTGGCGGTGACGATGTCCTTGTTGAAGCAGCCGTCGGCCTTCAGCTTGGCGTAGGCGGCCAGCCCGGCGACGAAGGGCGAGCCGGGGTCGGCCAGCGTGCTGCTGTGGCCGGCGATGGCCTTGCCGTAGGCGTTGGCCTGGTTGGCGCCGGCCAGGTAGAGGATGGGCAGGATCTGCACGGGCCAGATCGAGCCGCCCGACTCGAAGACCGGCGTGACGCCGGCGGCCTTGAGCTTGGGGCAGGCGGCGGCCAGCTCGGTGAAGTTCGCCGGCGGGGTCAGCCCGGCCTTGGTGAAGACCTTCTTGTTGTAGTAGAGGCCGAAGACCTGGGGGAAGCCGGTGATGGCGGCGTAGACCTTGCCGCCCACGGCCCCGGCGGCCTGGTAGAGGTCGCCGGACCTGGCGATGTACGCCTCGCCGGTCAGGTCGCGCAGGTTCTCGGCCGGGTTGAGGGCGAGCAGGCCGCTCACCGTCGCGTGGTACTCCAGGACGTCCGGGCGCTCGCCGGTGGCCCATTTGGTCTGGGTGGTGTCCTCGAAGCCGTCGGACGGGATGGACACGAGCTCGATCTTGTGGCCGGACTGCTTCTCGAACTTCTTGTACATCTCCAGCAGCGGCGCCGGGTCCGCGCTGTTGTGCCAGAGGGTCAGCTTCACCTGACCGGTCCCCTCCGGGGCGGCGGACCCGCAGCCGGAGAGGGACAGGGCGAGGACGGCGCCTATCGCCGCGCCGAGCGGACGAGTTGGTGCTCTCACGCTCGTGCTCCTGTTCATGTGGGGGAGAATGTGTAGAACGTTCTACGGCAAGATCGAAACCTCCGTCAAGGGGTGGACCTGAGGAGTGGTAGGGGGCTAGCCTCTGCTTCCAGCAAAGTGTGTAGTTCGTTCTACGAGAATCCAGAAGGACGGCGTGTGACGAGCGGACGGGTGACGATCGCCGATGTGGCCAGGCGGGCCGGGGTCTCCACGGCCGCCGTGTCGAAGGTGGTACGCGGGGCGTACGGCGTGAGCGCGGAGATGCAGGCCAAGGTGCGGCAGGCCATCGACGAGCTGGGCTACCGCCCGCACGCCGCGGCCCGCGCCCTGCGCGGACGCACCTACACCCTCGGCGTCATGCTCTCCGACACCCGCAACCCGTTCTTCCCCGACATCATCGAGGGCATCACCGGCCGGCTGGGTGACACCGAGTACCAGGTGCTGCTCGGGCCCGGCGGCATCGAGCCCAAGACGCAGGCCAGGATGACCGACGCCATGATCGACCGGAGCATGGACGGGCTCATCCTGATCTCGCCGGTCATGACGGACGCCGAACTCGCCGCCATCGCGACGGCCGTCCCGGTCGTCGTGGTGGGCCGGCACGGCGGCGCCGCGGACCACGACGCGGTCGTCGACGACGACGTGATGGGGGCCCGGCTCGTGGTCGACCACCTGGTCGGGCTCGGGCACACCCGCATCGCGCACATCACCCATCTGGAGCGGGCCCGCGCCCAGGGACTGCCGCACATGGTGCGCGCCGAAGGCTACCGCCAGGCGATGCGCGCCCACGGGCTCGCCGACGACGTGCTGGCCACCTCCTTCACCGAGGAGGGCGGCTTCGAGGGCGCGCGGGAACTGCTCGCCCGCGACGACCGGCCCACCGCGATCTTCGCCGGGGCCGACATCGCGGCGCTCGGCGTCCTGCGCGCCGCCGACGAGGCCGGCCTGTCGGTGCCGGAGGACCTCTCCGTCGCCGGGTACGACAACATCGGCATCGCCTCGCTCAAGCGCATCTCGCTCACCAGCGTCGACCAGGACGGACGGGTGATCGGGGCGACCGCCGCGCGCCTGCTCGTCGAGCGCATCGAGGGGCGCACTAGGTCGGTGGCGTCGTCGGTGTCGCCCACGCTGATCGTCCGCGGAACCACCGGACCGCCCCGACTCTGAGAACCGTCCCGCGCACTCGGGGGACGGTCGCGGGCCATGCATTGAAACGATTCGATGGAAGGACCCCCCACGTGAGACGACTCGCTCTCCTCGCCCTTCTCCTCCCGCTGGTCGCGCCCGCGCAACCGGCCCTGGCCCAGGCGTCCGCCACGGCCTGCCCGGTCCGGGTGGACCCGGCCGCGTTCGCCTCCGAGGCCCGCCTGAGCGCCCTGGCCACGAAGCAGGGAACGTTCGGGCCCAGGCCGACCGGCTCGGCCGCGCACGCCGGCTACGTCGACTGGCTGGAGGAGGAGATGGCGGCCATCCCCGGCCTCCAGCTCTCCTCCCTGCCCTACACCATCGACCGCTGGGACAACCTCGGCACCGGGCTGACCGTCGGCGGCACGTCCGTACAGGTCGCCGCCCCCGTGCCGTTCTCCTCCTCCACCGGCGCGGGCGGCGTCTCGGCGCCGCTCGTCCACCTGGCCGCGGGGACGAACATCACCGCCGCCAACGCCGCCGGGAAGATCGTCGTCCGGGACCTGCCCTGGACCAGCGTGCCCAACCTGCTGTTCTATCCGCCCACCCTCGGCTACTCCATGTACGACCCGGGCATGACGATCAACCTGCTCGGCTCGGAGTCGATGGAGGCCCCGGCCGCGGCCGACGCCGACCTCAAGGCGGCCGCCGCCGCGGGCGCGCTGGGCGTGATCGAGGTCAGCCAGCTCCCGCACGCCCAGATCAAGGACATGTACGCGCCCTACGAGGGCCTGCCGTACGGCGTGCCCGGCGCGTACGTCGGCGCCGACCAGGGCAAGCAGATCAAGGACGCGCTGGCCGCCGGGCAGCCGGTCCAGGCGTCGCTGAAGGTGAACGCGGCCTGGACGCCGACGCCGACCCGCACCCTGCTCGCCACGCTGCCCGGCGGGAGCGCCCAGAAGATCGTGGTGGAGAGCCACACCGACGGCATGAGCCCGGTGTGGGACAACGGCCCGCTCACCATGATCGAGATGGCCCGTTACCTGTCGTCGCTGCCGGTGGAGTGCCGTCCGCGGACCGTGCAGTTCGCGTTCGTGACCGGCCACCTCTACCAGCACCTGACCGGTCCCGACGTCCGCGAGGGCGGCGCCGGTCAGCTCGCCGCCCAGCTCGACGCCGAGTACGACCAGGGCAAGGTCTCCTCCGTCGTCGTGCTCGAACACCTCGGCGCCAGGCGCTACGACGCGGTCGCCAGGCCGAACGGCCTGCCGGGCAAGCAGCTCGTCGCCAGCCCCACTCTTACCGAGCTGCTGTGGGTCCCCGTCAGCGAGAGCACGCCGCTGCGCGAGCTCGTCAAGGGCCACATCGAGTACTGGGACGTGCGGCGCACCGCCGTGCTCAAGGGCCTGTCGGCGGCCGACCTCGCCACCGTGCCGCGCCACTGCAGCTTCGGCGGCGAGGGCACGCCGTACAACCAGCACCTGCTGCCCGTCATCGCGCCCATCGCCGCGCCCAAGACGTTGTTCTCGCCGCAGTTCGGCGCCGAGGCGATCGACCTGCCGGTGATGCGCAAGGCGTCGCTCGCCTTCACCGACGTCGTGCTCGACCTCGGCCCGATGGCCCAGTCGGCCGTCGCGGGCGACGTGACGACCATGCGCCAGCAGCGCGCCGCCGGCACGCCGGGGTGTGCGTGAGCATGGACAGAAGGGCACTCGTGCGCCGGCACAACATCGCCGACGCCGGGTGCCCGCTGACCGTCGGCAACGGCGAGTTCGCCTTCACCGCCGACGCCACCGGGCTCCAGACGTTCGCGCCGCTCGGCACGCAGGCGCAGTGGGGCTGGCACACGATGCCCAACCCCAAGGGCCACGTGCTGGCCGACGCGCTCACCGACTACGACGGCGTCGGCTATCCCGACCTCTATCCGGCCACCGAGGCGGGCGGCTGGCTGCACGTGAACCCGCACCGCCTGCATCTCGGCCGGATCGGCCTGGACGCCGGTGAGGGCGATCCGATCGGCCGGTCGGCGCAGACCCTCGACCTGTGGACCGGCACGCTGTCCAGCTCCTTCGAGCTGGGCGGCCGGCCGCACGAGGTGGAGACGGTCTGTCATCCCGAGCGCGACCTGCTGGCCGTACGCGTCGTGGGCGGCACGGGCATCAGGATCGCCTTCCCCTACGCCAGCGACGGCTGGCACACCACCGCCGACTGGGACAGCCCCGACCGGCACACCACCACGTGCACGCGGCGCGGCTCGCGCTGCGACTTCACCCGCGTCCTGGACCAGGACGGTTACCATGTGGCCGCCGAGTGGACGGGGCCGGCGCGGTTCACCTCGCCCGCCCCCCACGTGTACCTGATCCAGGGCGAGGAGCTGGAGCTCGTCGTCGAGTTCGCCCGGCACCCCGTCGGCGCCGCCCTGCCGTCCTTCTCCCAGGTCCGTACGGCCGCCGCCGCCCACTGGGAGCGGTTCTGGACGCGCGGCGGCGCGGTCAGCTTCGAGGGCAGCGCCGACCCGCGCGCGCCCGAGCTCGAACGCCGGGTCGTGCTCTCGCAGTACCTCACCGCGGTCAACTGCGCCGGCACCACCCCGCCGCAGGAGACCGGGCTGGCCGTCAACTCCTGGAGCGGCAAGTTCCACCTGGAGATGCACTGGTGGCACGCCGCCCACTTCGCCCTGTGGGGCCGGCCGGAGCTGCTGGAGCGGAGCCTGCCGTGGTACCGCTCGATCCTGCCGCGGGCCAGGGCCACGGCCGCGCGGCAGGGGTTCCGCGGCGCCCGCTGGCCCAAGCAGGTGGGGCCGGAGGGCAGGGAGAGCCCCAGCGAGATCGGCGCCTTCATCGTCTGGCAGCAGCCGCACCTGATCCACTTCGCCGAGCTGCTCCGCCGGATCCGCCCGGAGGCGCTGGAGGAGTACCGGGACCTGGTGTTCGAGACGGCCGAGTTCATGGCATCCTTCGCGGCCGGCGGGCACCTGGGGCCGCCGCTGGTGCCGGCGCAGGAGTCCTACCACGAGTCCAGGAGGTCGGTGCGCGATCCCGCGTTCGAGCTGGCCTACTGGTGGTGGGGGCTGTCGACGGCCCAGCGGTGGCGGGGCCTGCTCGGCCTCGATCCCGACCCGGAGTGGGCGCGGGTGCTGGACGGCCTGGCCCGTCCGCTGGTGCGCGACGGCGTGTACGCGGCCATCGGCGTGGAGCCGTACACGGTCAGGACCGACCATCCCTCGATGACCGGCGCGCTCGGGTTCGTGCCGCCCACCCCGCTGATCGACCCCGAGACCATGCGGGCCACCCTGCACGACGTGCTCGCCGACTGGGACTGGGACAGCGCCTGGGGCTGGGACTTCCCGATGCTCGCCATGTGCGCGGCCCGGCTCGGCGAGCCCGGCACCGCCGTCGACGCGCTGCTGATGGACGCCCCGAAGAACACCTACCTGCCCAGCGGCCACAACCACCAGTGGCCCGGCCTGCTGCCCCTCTACCTGCCGGGCAACGGCGGCCTGCTGGCCGCCGTCGCCCACATGGCGGCATCGGGCTGCTTCCCCGAGGGCTGGCGGGTTCAGGCGGAAGGGGTGGTCCCGATGCCGTGATCGGGGCCGGCGAGCAGGGCGACCGTGTAGTGGTAGAGGTCGCCCGCCGACGACGTCAGCGTGGCCGCGCGGCCCGCGCGCACCTCCGAGGCGATGAACTCGGTGGTGCCGTAGACGATCAGCCGGGGGATCGCGGCGCGCAGCGGCGGCAGCGAGGGGTCCTCCAGCCTGGCCCGGGCGGCCAGCGCCGCCAGCATGTCCAGGAAGGGCCGGTAGGCGCTGTCGCGCTGCTCGACGGCCCGCTCGCCCGCCCTCGGCAACTCCACGAAGTACGCCTGCGCGTACTCCGGGCGCTCCTGCCACCACCGCAGGTAGGCGGCAAGGCCCAGCCGCAGCGCCGCGCGCCAGCGGTCGCCCGCCCCCGACGCGGCCGCGCGGATCGAGTCGATCATCTCGGGCAGGTCGCGCTCGCATCCGGCGAGGAAGCACGCCTCCTTGTCGGTGAACTGGGCGTAGAAGGCGTTGCGCGAGACCCGCGCGGCGGCGATCACGTCCGGCACGCTCGTGGCGGCGTAGCCGCGCCTGGCGACGAGCCGCAGCATGGCCTCCACGAGGCGGTCGCGCTGCGACTCGCGCACCGTGTCGGGGGAGAGCCCGTGCCGCCCCCGGGGAAGCGGCCGGGCCGCCGGAACTTCCTTCTGTTCATCTCTTGACATCGCTCACCGATCGTACTTCCCTCTCTTAGGAGACGTTCACGTCTCCAAATATCCCACGAGGTGACCATGGAGAACTTCACTCGTCGGCAGGCGTTGCGGGCAGGGGCGCTCGGCCTCATGTCGGCCGGATTCCTGTCGTCGGCCACCGCGGCCGACGCCGCCTCCACCATCGAGACCATCTACAAGGCGACGGGTCCGTGGCCGGTCGCCACCGGCACCTCGGGCGGCCACCGGCTCTACTACCCCTCGAACCTCGGCGCGGGCGGCGTCACCCACCCGATCGTCACGTGGGGCAACGGCTCGTGGGCCACCCCCGACAACTATCCGGGGCTGCTCAACCACCTGGCCTCCTGGGGCTTCGCGGTGGTCGCCTCCACCGACACCACCACGGGCACCGGCGCCGAGATCCTCGCCGCCGCCCAGCACCTCGCCGGTCTCGGCGCGGACCCCGCCAGCGTCTTCCACGGCAAGCTGAACACCGCCCAGGTCGGCGCCGTCGGCCACTCCCAGGGCGCGGGCGGGGTCGTCAACGCGGCCAACCACTCCGCCGGGCTGATCAAGACCGTCGTGCCGATCGCCGTGCCCGCGCAGTGGATGGCGAGCCCGGGGGACGAGTTCTCCGTCGCCGCCCTGACCTGCCCGGTGCTCTTCCTCAGCGGCGCGGACGACTGGCTGATCTCCTCGGCCGCGACCGTGCAGGGCTACTACGACCAGGCCACCGCCGGAGCGGGCCGGGCGCTGCTCAAGGGCGCGGGACACAACGACATCCAGAACACCGGCGGGGCCTCCCTCGGCTACGTGACCGCCTGGCTGAGGTACCGGCTCCAGGCCGACGCCCAGGCCCGCGGGGCGTTCGCCGGCAGCGCCCCCGAGCTCCCCACCAACACCGCCTGGCAGAACCAGGCGCTCAAGAACCTCACCTAGGAGAACCACCATGGCGGATCTGACGCGGCGTGGGCTCCTCGCCGCCGGCGCGCTCACCCTGCTCGCCGGATGCGGCAAGGACCAGCCCCGGCAGCAGGCCGCGGCCGCCGGGCCGCACGGCGAGGTCACCGTCTGGCTGCACGGCTCGCAGGACACCGGCCAGCAGTTCCAGGAGCTCGTGCACCGCTACATCGCCGAGTTCAAGGTCGACGTCAAGCTGCTCTACCTGCCCGTGGGCCAGCTCGACGCCAAACTGCTGACCGCCTTCAGCGGCGGCGCCCCGCCCGACGTCTTCAAGATCGGCCACTGGAGCTTCCCCGCCCACGCCAAGAAGCAGCGGCTCGCCCCCGTCGACACCAAGGCCCTCCCCTTGGGGAACTACGAGCCGGGCACGACCACCCCGCTCACCTACCAGGACGTGCCCTACGGCGTGCCCATCGACTTCAACCCCTGCCTGCTCTACTACCGCAAGGACCGGTTCGAGCAGGCCGGGCTCGACCCCGACAAGCCCCCGGCGACCTGGGAGGAGGTCGCCGAGTACAGCGCCAAGCTGACCTCGGCCGACCGGGCGCGGGTCGGCCTGCAGTGGCTCTACGGCGATCCCCAGTGGGCCCTCATGACGCTGACCGCCCTCGTCCGCGGCAAGGGCGGCGAGCTCGTCGCGGCGGGCGGCGGCAAGGCGTCGCTGGCCACCGAGCAGGGCATCGCCGCCCTGACCTACATGTCGGGTCTCGGCAACCCCAAGCTCTCCAACCCGCTGGGCGCGCTCGGCCTGTTCTACTCGGGCCAGGCCGCCATGGTCGTCAGCGGCGCCTTTCTCGGCCCCGCGCTGGAGAAGCTGGGCAAGGACAAGCTCACCTTCGGCAAGCAGTACGGCGTCGCGCCCATGCCCACCTGGGCCGGCGGGCCGTCCGTCGTCCCCGCCTACACGTGGGGCTGGGGCGTGGCCAAGGACTCGCCCAACCAGTTCACCGCCTGGCACCTGGTCAACTACCTCCAGGGCGCCCCGTCGGTGGCCGCCAACCTCGACAACGGCATCATCATCCCGACCAAGGGCTGGCGCGAGGCCGG
Source organism: Nonomuraea sp. NPDC005730 (assembly GCF_040630865.1). Classification (NCBI taxonomy): domain Bacteria; kingdom Bacillati; phylum Actinomycetota; class Actinomycetes; order Streptosporangiales; family Streptosporangiaceae; genus Nonomuraea; species Nonomuraea sp. NPDC005730. The sequence goes on along the minus strand of NZ_JBEXYK010000006.1, from coordinate 84,972 downwards.
GCCGCGCGGCAAGTCCGAGATCATGCAGATCGTCGCCGACAGCCTGCCGCACGTCGACTTCGGCCCGATCATCCCCGGCGCGCTCGAACTGGCCAAGGCCGCGTCCGGCGCCGTCGACTCCGTCGCCCACGGCAAGGCGACCCCGGCCCAGGCCGCGGCGACCTTCGACGCCACCGTGCGACCGGTCCTGTGAGCGTGCTCGGCGCCCGGCCCGGCGGAGTGTCCGGCGGGCTGCTCGGCGGGGTGCTCGGCGGGGTCAGGGCCCGGCCGCAGGCCGCGGCGGGCGTGGCGCTGACCCTTCCGGTGGCCGTCTTCTTCGTGGTGTTCTGGCTGGTCCCGTTCCTGTCCGCGATCTATCTCAGCTTCACCGACTACGAGATGGCCGGGACGCCCAACTGGATCGGCCTGGACAACTACGAGCGCATGTTCGCCGACCCCGGCTTCCTCAACTCGGCGTGGATCACCGTCGTCTACACGGTCTGCACGGTCGTCCCGACGATCGTGCTGGCCCTGCTGGTGGCCGTGCCACTGAGCAGGCCGGGACGGCTCAACCGCTGGCTCAGGGCGCTCGTCATGATCCCGGCCGTGATGCCGCTCGCCGCCACGTCCATGGTCTGGGTGATCATCTACTCCGACCGCGGCCTGGCCAACACCCTCCTCGGCCTGGCCGGGATCCCCCCGCAGTCCTGGCTGACCAGCTCCGGCCTGGCCATCTGGGCCCTGGTCGTGATGGTCGTCTGGAAGAGCATGGGGCTGTTCGTGATCATCCTGACCGCCGGCCTGCAGGCGCTGCCCGGCGAGGTGTACGAGGCCGCCGCCATCGACGGCTCGGGGCCGGTGACCACGTTCACCCGCATCACGCTCCCGCTGCTGCGCAGGACGCTGCTGTTCGTCCTGGTCATCTCGGTCGCCGGATCGATGCAGGCGTTCGTGCCCGCGTTCCTGCTCACCGGCGGCGGGCCCGCCGACGCCACCCAGGTGCTGCCGTACTACATCTGGGCCAACGCCTTCCCCTACGAGCACATGGGCTACGCCGCCGCCATGGGCATGGTGCTGCTGGTCGCCATGGTGATCGTCTCGGCGCTGCAGTTCGCGTTCCTGAAGGGCGGCGACGAATGAGGGTGCTGCGCGCCGTCTGGCTGATCGTCGCGGTCGGGTTCATGCTGCTGCCGGTCTACGCCATGCTCGTCGTCGCCTCGGCGCCCGACGACACCGACCTGCGCGGGCTGGTCTTCAACGGCTTCCACCTGCCCGAGAACATCGGGGCGCTGTTCGGCGCGGGCAACCTGCCCACGTACCTGCGCAACAGCCTGATCCTGTGCGTCGGCACCGGCGTCCTGGACGTGATCTTCTCGGCCGCCGCCGGGCACGCCATGGCCCACCTGTCCTTCCCCGGCCGCCGCGTCCTGTTCGCGCTGGTGGTCGGCACGCTCGCGCTCACCCCGATGGTCATGGTCATCCCGGTCTTCCTCATCGTGAAGGAGCTCGGCTGGGTCAACACGTTCCAGGGCATGATGGTGCCGGGCATGATCAGCGCGTTCGGCGTCTTCCTGGTGCGCCAGTTCGCCCTCGGCATCCCGAAGGAGCTGCTGCTGGCCGCGCGGGTCGACGGCGCGGGGGAGTTCCGCATCTTCGCGCGCATCGCCGTGCCGCTGCTGCGGCCCGCGCTCATCACCCTGTTCCTGGTGCACTTCCTGGCGCAGTGGGACAACCTGCTGTGGCCGCTGATCGTGGCCAACGAGCAGGAGCTGTGGCCGCTGCCGGTGGGGCTGGCCAACTTCCAGAGCGAGGTCGGCGTCACCTACCACCTGACCACCACCGCGGCGCTGGTCACCGCCGTGCCGCCGTTCGTCCTCATGGTCGCGCTGCAGCGCTACTACGTGGCGGGGCTCACCTTCGGAGGGCTGAAACGATGATCCCGGACCTGATCCCCGGCGCCGCGCTGATGATGGAGTGGATCGGGACGGTCACCGCGCGCGGCGTCCGGCGTCCCGGCTACCCGGCCGACGACTGGACCGCCGCGTGGGCCGCCGGGCGTCTCACCGAGTTCGGGCTGCGCGACGTACGGCTCGCGCCGGTCGAGCTGCCCGTCTGGCGGCCGGTGACGGCGTCCCTGGTGGTGCGCCTGGACGCCGACCCGTCGCGGGTCGTGCGGGTGGCGGCGTCCGCGCTGCCGTACACCACGCCGAAGGCGACCGTGACCGCGCCGGTCAGCCGCGAGGTCGTGCCGGGCGCGATCGTCGTGCCCGAGTACGCCTTCACCGAGCTGCCGCAGTCCTACGTCAGGGACCTGGCGACGGCCGTGCACGACCCGGAGGGCGTCTTCGACGACCTGGTCCAGACGCTGCCGTTCCAGCTCGACTACCTGGACGTGCTCCAGGGCGTGATCGACGGCGGCGCCGCCGCGTTCGCGGGCGCGCTGACCGGGGTGCCGTGGGAGACCCGCGACTACTACGTGCCCTACGACGCCGTGCACCGCGACCTGCCGGCCGTCTGGTTGTCGGGCGGCGACTCGCGTCGGGTGCTCGACCTGGTCGACGCGGGCCCCTGCACGGGCACGCTCACCGTCGAGTCGGAGACCGGCCCGGCCGTCTCGCACAACGTGATCGGCACGCTTCCCGGCCGCTCCGACCAGTGGGTGATCATCGGCTCGCACCACGACGCGCCCTGGGCCTCGGCCGTCGAGGACGCCTCGGGGATCGCATTGGTGCTGGCCGCCGCCCGGTACTGGGCGGGCGTGCCCGAGCGGGACCGGCCGCACAACCTGCTCTTCCTGCTGACCGCGGGGCACATGGCGCACGCCGCCGGTACCCGGGCCTTCATCGAGCAGCACCGCGGCCTGCTCGGCGACGTCGTGCTCCAGCTCCACCTGGAGCACGCCGCCCGGCGGTGCGTGGTCGTGGACGGCGAGCTGGTCCCCACCGGCGACCCCGAACCCGGCTGGTGGTTCACCACCCGGAAGCCGGAGCTGGAGAGCCTGGTGGCGGGGGCCCTCGTCGCGGAGGACCTGAGACGCTCGTTCGTGCTGCCGCCGGACGCCTTCTCCCCCATGCCGCCCACCGACGGGGCCTTCTTCCACCCCGAAGGGGTGCCGCTGGTGCACTTCCTGTCGGCTCCCATGTACCTGTTCGACTCGGCCGACACCCTCGACAAGGTTGACGAGGACGGCCTCGAACCGCTCACCCGGGCGGCCGTCAGAATCGTCGAAGGGACGGCCGGATGGCGTCGCGCATGATCGTCCGTACCACGTCCGGGCTGGTCGAGGGCAGGGCGGAGGAGGGCGGCCTGGCCTTCCTCGGCGTGCCGTACGCCGCCCCGCCCTTCGGCGAGCACCGCTTCGGCGCGCCCGTCCCGCCACCGCCGTGGGACGGCGTGCGGCCCGCCGTCACGCGCGGCCCCGCCGCCCCGCAGGCGGCCGGTGCGGACATCGGCCTGTACGCGCCCGACGTCTTCGAGACCGGCGAGGACTGCCTCAACCTCGACGTGCGCACCCCCGGCACCGGCGAGACGGGGCTGCCCGTCCTGGTCTGGATCCACGGCGGCGCGTTCTCCATCGGCGGCAACGGGGCGGCCTGGCACCAGGGCCACCGCTTCGCCCGCGACGGCGTGGTGTGCGTGGCCGTCAACTACCGGCTCGGCTTCGAGGGCTTCCTGGCCCTGGAGGACGCCCCGCTCAACCGGGGCGTGCTCGACTGGCTGGCCGCGCTGGAGTGGGTGCGCGACAACATCTCGGCCTTCGGCGGCGACCCCGGCAACGTGACGATCGCCGGGCAGTCGGCGGGCGCCGCGGCCGTCGCGACCCTGCTCACCATGCCCCGCGCCGAAGGGCTGTTCCGGCGCGCGATCGTGATGAGCGGCTCGGCCACCCTGGTCGCCGGCGAGCAGGAGGCGCGCGACCACGCCAGAGCGCTCGCCGCCCGCCTGGGGATCGCCCCGACCAGGGCGTCCTTCGCCGCGCTGCCCCCCGAGGCGCTCGTCGCCGCACAACCGCCGCCGCTGACCGGCGGCTCCGGCGGGCTGAACGATTCGGTGCCGGTCAAGCCGGTCGTCGACGGCGACCTGATCCCGGCCGTCCCGCTGGACGCCCTGCGGGCGGGCGCGGGCGGGCACCTTCCGCTGCTGGTCGGCTGCACGTCCCAGGAGGCCGACGTGTTCGTCCGCGGCCTGGCCGCCGGGCTCGACGAGGCCGCCGCGCGGGCGGCGCTCGACCACCTCGGCGTCCAGGTGGACGAACCCGGCCTCACCCCGGCCGAGCGGGTCGGACGCGCCGTCACCCGGCACCTGTTCACCCGCGAGACGCACTGGATCCGCGAGGCCAGGCCCGCCTACGCCTACGAGTTCCGGTGGGAGTCGCCCGTCGAGAGCCCGGCCGGCGGCGGACGCGTGGGCGCGGTGCACAACCTCGACCTGCCCTTCGTCTTCGACGTGCTGGACGCGCCCGGCGTCGCCCGCACGGCGGGACCGGGCGCGCCGCAGGCGCTGGCCGACGTGATGCACGCCGCCTGGGTGCGCTTCGCCCGCACCGGCGACCCGGGCTGGCCGCTCGACGACACCATGATCTTCGACGAACCCCTCGTCCGGAGGCCGTGACCTGCCCGGCGGTGGCGGGTCCTCGCCGGCGTCAGCCGGCCGTGAAGTCCGCGCGGTGGTCGGCGACCCATTCCGCGAGCGTGCGGCCCGGCCGTCCGGTCACCGCGGTGACCGGACGCGGGACGTCGGGGACGGTGAGGGTGTCGTGCCAGTGGTCGAGCAGCATCTTCATCACGGGCTCGGGGATGAACCGCCCGGTCTCGGCACGGAACTCCGCCGGCGTGATCTCCACCAGCGGGATCTCCCGTCCCAGGGTCTCGCCGATGATCGCCACCTGTTCGGCGCGGGTCAGGGCCCGCGGGCCGGTGAGCGGGATCGCCGTCCCCACGTGATCGTCGGAGAGCAGGGTCTCGGCGGCGGCCTCGGCGATGTCGTACTCGTGGATCGGGGCCTGCGCCGACGCGAGGTAGGGCGCCCGGATCGGTGCGCCGGAGCGGATCTGCCCGGCCCAGGAGAGCAGGTTGCCGGCGAACGTGCCGGGACGCAGGATCGTCCAGGCATCGGCGCGTGAGGTCACGGCGGACTCGACCGCCGTGTGATGCAGCTGGCTCGCCGAGCCGTGGTCGCGCCGGAACTCCTTCGCGGCGGCGAGGGAGGACAACACGGTGAAGCGGTGGACGCCGCGGGCGGTGGCCGCGGCGACGAACGCCTCCACGCCCTGGGCGGGGAAGACGAAGGCACGATCGACATCGGCGAACACCTCCGGCCCGAGCGTGGTGGCGTCGGCCAGGTCTCCGGCCACCACCTCGACCGCGGCCGGCAGGCCCGCGTCGTCGGGCTTGCGGGTCAGCGCGCGGACGGCGGCGCCGCGGGCGAGCAGGGTCGTGACAAGGTGACGGCCGACGGCGCCGGTCGCGCCGGTGACAAGGATGCTCAAGGTGACTCACCTCAGGGAAGTGGTGCCGGTCCGTCCGGCCCGAACTCCAACCTAGGGAGGGTTTAGGGCATTTTCTGTCCACTTCCTACTAGGCTCGGCGGATATGCCGGAACAGACCACGACCGGGCGGGCCCTGCGCCTGCTGGAGCTGCTGCAGGCCCGCCGATCCTGGAGCGGCGGCGAGCTCGCCGGCCGCCTCGGCGTCGACGGCCGCACGCTCCGGCGGGACGTCGAGCGGCTGCGGCGCCTCGGCTACCACGTCGAGGCGCGTCGCGGCCCCGACGGCGGCTACCGGCTGTCCACGGGCAGCGACCTGCCGCCGCTGGTGTTCACCCCGGACGAGGCGCTCGCCGTGGCCGCCGCCCTGGCCTCGTCGGCCGCCAGCGGCGCCGCCGGCGGCGGCGAGGTCGCGCTCACCGCCCTGGCCAAGATGGAGCAGGTCATGCCCCCCGCGGTGCGCCGGCGGGTGCGGGCGCTGCGCTCCTCGGTCGCCTTCGGCGGCACGCCGAACGCCGTGGCCGGCGCCTATCCGGCGCCGCTGAACGCCGGCGTGCTGGCGGTCCTGGCGCTGGCCTGCCGGGACGCCGAGCGGGTCCGGCTGCGCGTGATGAGCACGGAGGGGGCCGACACCGGACGGGAGTCCCCGTGCCACGTCGAGCCCGCCGCCCTGGTGCCCCGGCAGACCCGGTGGTTCCTCGTCTGCCGCGACCTCGACCGCGGCTGGCGGGTGTTGCGCGTCGACCGGATCACGGGGGCATCGGCGACGGGCGTGCGCTTCGAGCCGGAGGAGGTCCCCGGGGGCGACCCGGTCGCGTTCGTCACCAGCCGGCTCGGCGCTCCGCCCCGCCGGCACGCGGCGACGATCCTGATCCACGCCCCGATCGAGCAGGTGCAGGCGTACATGGGCGGCTTCGCCACGGACTTCGCCCCGACGACGACCGCCACCGGCCAGGCGGCGACACACTGGCGCATCGCGGACGTACGCCTCGAGGTCCTCGCCGGCGGCCTGCTCTGGGTGCGATGGCCCTTCGAGGTGGTCGACTCTCCCGAGCTCGCCGCCCTCCTCCGGGACCGCGCCGCGGCCTTCGCCCACGCCGCGGACCCGCGCTGAGGTCTGTCGCCCACGACGCGGCGGCCTGACGCCCGGCTCGGGCGTCCGTCGTGACGGCGTTGAGATCTTCCTGCGCGATGATCTTCCACGCCCTCCGTTCCGGACGGCATGCGACCGAGAGGGGAGCGTATGAGCAAGGGGCGATGGACGATCGGGTCGGCTCTCGTGCTGACGGCCTCGATCTCGATCTTCGGCCCGCGCGCCGAAGCGGTCACCCGTCCCGGTCCGGTCGAGGCGCTGAAGCGGCAGCTCCTCGGTCATGACGGGGTTCGGGAGACTTCGGTGTACCGGAGTGTCTGGGGGCCGAACAAGGATCGTTCGACCAGCCGATCGCGGTCCGTCCACGAGTTCGGTGGCGGGCGGATCGCGGCCACGGACACCAGCTTCCCGAAGTCCTCGTCCGAGAGTGCCTCCCGGGCCATCTTCTTCCCTGATCGCGCGTACGGCTGGGAGTCCGACCGGCCCGACTACCTGCCCGCGGGGAAGTCGTGGATCCTGACGACCGGGAAGAACGACCTCTCCCTGGACTGCGGGAAGATCAGGCTGAGCGATCCTGCCACCCTCCGGCACGTGCTGGCCACCACCACGGCCAAGAGGGCCGCCGGCGTCTACGACGGCACCCGCACCACCCTCTACGAGGGCAGCACCACCATCGGCGAATTGTTCAAGCTGAACCCGCGCCTGTGGGTGGCCGACTTGGACAAGCCCACAGGACGGTATGCCAGCTACACCAGGTTGCCCGTGAAGTGGCGGCTGTGGCTCGGCGCCGACCAGCTCGTCCGCAGGTGCCAGACGCGCTATGACGAGCCCGATTCCCTCTGGAACGTCAAGGACCGCCAAGTCACGACCGCCGACGTGCGGTTCTCCGGCTGGGGCGACCCGATCGACATCAAGCCGCCTCCCGCCGAACTCGTGGCGACGCGCGACGAACTGGTCTTCCCCGACGAGGACTGACCGGTGAGCGGGCAATCCCGTGGGGCGAGGCCCCACCCGCGGCCTTCCGTGGTCGGGTCATGCCGGAGGCGTCCAGATGCGGCTGCGGAGATCGGCGCCGCGGATCACCTGGACGCGCCAGGGTTCCAGGCGGAGGACGTGCAGCGCGGGGTCGGCGGGCGAGCGCCAGAACGCCCCGAGGTCATAACCGGCCCCGCGCGGGCTGGTCGCCCGGTAGAGGTCCCAGACGTGGCGCTTGGTCGCCAGGTCGTCGTCCCAGGCGGCCGTGGCCTCGATGGCGACCGAGCTGTTGCCGGGCTTCCAGTACGAGAAGGAGGTGTGCGGGGACGGTTCCTGGCGTCGACGGTGACCATCGTGGCGTACCGGATGGCACCGACGTAGGCGTTGAACTCGCTCTCGATCTCGGCGAAGGACGTGGTCATCGACGGCACTCCTGACGACTTCTGCCATGGTTCTCTTCGGTCACCAAGGATCTTGCGTCACCAAGCGAAGACCGCGGAAGACGGCACTTCGAAGGCACTGGGTTACCGCCAGGGAACCGATCCTGACCAGGCCCGCAGATCCGTCACGAGGTCGTAGATCCACATGCGGAACGTCCGCTCTGGGAAATGCAGGCCGAGATCATCCAACGGAACAGGGCCCTTCGCCTCTTTCGGCCGGGAGCCGCTCCAGGGGCTCTCGGCGGGCGGGAGGTGCACTTCTTACCTTCCAGGTCGCGCGAACTTCATGCAGGTCGCCGTTTCCGTACACCTGGGTGCTCCAGGTTCAAGTCGTTGACCTTTGAAGCACGTGTCGCGGCGCGCAGCGCGCCGCGACAAGATCGGGAGCACCACATGCGACATGCCGACTTCACCGTTCGCCGAGAACCGGCTGTCCGGCGCAACATCGCAGCAGTCTCGGTCGGCATCGGTCTGGGGCTGTTCCCGCTGGCACACAGCGCGTCGGCCGTCCCGAACGGGACGCCGCAGGCCCCGGCGTTCAGTGTCGATGGCGGTCGGTACGAGCAGGCGGTGTCCGTCGAGCTGCGGGCCAGGCAGGGCGAGACGATCCGCTACACCACCGACGGCAGCATTCCCACGAAGAGCAGCCCGACCTTCGCCGGCAAGCCCATCCGCATCACCGAGGACACGAATCTGACGGCACGCGCCTTCAAGGGCAACCAGGCCGGCGCCGTCAAGTCCGAGGGGTACCTCATTCGCGAGGGAGAGCAGCCGATCGCCCGCATGATGATCGTCTCGGACGTTCACATCGGCGACTACGAGGCCGACCGCCACCGCTGGTCGTCCTACTTCGACACCATCGCGGCGGTCACGGGCACCCCGGACGCCATCCTCTCCAACGGCGACATGATCAACGACAACGGGGACGGCCGCGGCAAGGACCACCAGTTGACCGCGCGCATCTTCAAGGAGAATCTCGTACGCAAGGGCATGAACGCGACCCAGGTCTTCATGTCGTACGGAAACCACGACGCGACCCTGGCCGAGCTCCGTGCGGGCTACCCCAAGGAGTGGTTCCCCGACTCCGGCGACGGCTACTACCGCACGGACATCAAGGGTGTCCCGATGATCACGGTCAACACCGAGAACTACTCCCCGGCCCAGGCCACCTGGCTGCGTGAACAACTCGGCCAGATCTCCGCGGACCCCGCCTACCGCGACCTGCCGATCATCGTCCAGGGACACCGTCCGGCTCCGGGAACCGTGATGGACGGACAGCAGACCAGCAACCCGCGCCTGACCGAGGATCTGTCGAAGTTCCCGCGCGCCGTCTACTTCTCGGGCCACTCGCACCTGAACGTGAACGACCCGCGCTCGATCCACCAGAAGAACTTCACCGCGGTCAACGACGGCAGCTCGTCGTACATCGAGATCGACCACGGATACCAGATGCTCGACGCGGAAGGGCAGCTGGCCAATCGCTTCGAGACCCCCACCGCCCAGGGGCTGGCCGTCGAGGTCTACCGGGGCCGCACCGTCGTCAACCGCATCAACCTCAACGCCGACCTCCACGACATCTACACCGGCGGGAAGTGGTCGGCGAACTGGAAGCCGCCGTTCCAGAGCGACGGGACACTGGCCGGCAAGCCCTGGGAGATCAGGACGGCCGGCGGCGACGCCCAGGTCGTGCAGAACTTCACCCACACCGACGCCAACCGCAACCGCACGGCCCCGGCCTGGACGTCCCAGCACCCGCTGACGGCCCGGACCGGCAAGGACGGCCGGCTTGCGCTGCGCGTCGAACAGGCCGAGGACGACGAGTTGGTGTACCACTACAAGGTGCGCGTCACCCGCGCCGACAACGGCGCCGAGGTGCTCAACACCAAGGTCGCGAACCGCTTCGACGTGGTGCCCGCCGCCGCCACCATGGACGTTCCGGTCCCGGTCCAGCGTGACGGCGCGAAGTACCGCGCGGAGGTCGTCGCGGTCGACGCGCAGGGCAACCAGTCGCCTGTCGCCGTGGACGTGCTGAAGTAGTACTTTGCCCCCGTTATCGACCGGACACGGTCGATAACGGGGCTTTGTTGGAAAGCCTGATGGCCCGCCGCGCCGGCGCGGACGTCTCCATCGCCCGGCGCAGGTAACGGGGACCCGGGGCCGGGGGATTCCCCATCGTGGGTTTCTATGTGCGTACCAGCCTCAGGGTTGGACCGTTCCGTTTCACCCTCAGCCAGGCCGGATTGGGGGTATCGACCGGAATCCCGGGCCTTCGGGCGGGGATGAGCCCTCGTGGCAACGTCGTCCGTATGGGACGTGGCGCGATCTCCTACCGCACCACCGCGCCCGAGCGTGACGTGGTCATGCACGACGTCGTCAGCCTGGTCCCGGCCCGGCCGAGCGACGTCGTCCAGCAGTTGCGGAAGGCCGCCGGACGCCGGCCGTACTGGCCGTTCGCCCTGGCCGCGCTGCTCCTCGCGGGGCCGGCGACGGGACGCTTCGGCCTGGTCGTCATCGCCGTCGGGCTGCCCGGCGTGCTGTGGGTGGCGCTGCGCGACCGGGCGGCTCGCGCGGTGGTCGTCATGTACGACGTGACCGACGAGGCCGCCCGGCGCTTCGATCACCTCGTCAGCTCGATCACCGGCCTCCAGCGGGCCCGCGGGTTCTGGCTGATCACCGCGTCCGGCGCGATCACCAGCACCTACCAGTTCAAGGTGAACGCCGGCGCCTCCAGTCTGCTGCGCAGGCTGAACGCCTCGGCCCGGTTGGCGGGACCGCGGATCCTGATCACCAACGTCGCCGTCCCGACCCTGACCGCGGGCAGCCTGTCGGTGCACTTCCTCCCCGACCGTGTCCTGTTCCGTGACGGCCGCCACGTCGCCGACCTGGCCTATCAGCACCTCCAGGTCGCCATGGAACACGCGCGCTTCATCGAAGGAGGCCCGGTGCCACGCGACGGCACGGTCGTGGACTCCACCTGGCGCTACGTCAACGTCAACGGCGGCCCCGACCGCCGTTTCAAGAACAACGCCCGCCTGCCCGTCCTGCGGTACGGCAGGCTCACCCTCCGCAGCCACAGCGGTCTCAACCTCGTCTGGGACGTCTCCCAGGCCCCGCTCGTCCACGCGGTGGCGAGCGCCCTCCACCAGTGCACCGCCGCCCGCCCACCCATGATCCACCCATGATCCACCCCTGAGGAGCTCCGCCGAGGTCGTTGAGGAAGAGCGCCTGAGCTGGAGTGAATAGACTTGTCGTCATGTTCGACGACAAAACGCAGGAGACCCTGCGGCGCCTGCTGGACCTCGCCGAACACCCCTCCACCCCGGACGCCGAGCGGGCGCTGGCATTCGTACGGATTCGCGCCCTGGTGGCCGTGCCGGCCGGCGACAGCCGCCGCAGGGCGCCCGTGGCCGGCATGGACGCCCAACTGCTCACCAAGCTGCGGCCGCTGCTGCGGCACGTGGACGAGGACCTGGTCGACGAGGTGCACGGCGACCTGCACTCCTTCGGCATCCGCTACCGGCTGGTCTCGGAGGTCGCCGGCCAGCTGGCCCACATCCTCGACCTGCGCTCCCGCCTCGCCCCCGACAAACGACACCGCCACGACGACGGCGTACGCCAGACGGCGGCCAGGCTGACCTACCTCCTGGAGCGCTCCGACGGCTTCCGCACCTCCCGCTGGCGCAGCAGACGAAGCTGACCCGCCCGCCCCCGAGAAGCGGACCGCCGGCCGGTCTCAAGGAGTTCGCGCATGTCAGCAGCACCGTTGGATTCTGCTCCGTCGCCACCGGGACCCCATGGGGAGCGAATGACCGGCGCGGGTCGCGCCGGCGGGGTTCTGACGCTCTGGGCTGCCAGGTTCTCCGGTCCGCGGGGCGACGTCGCGGTCGCGGCGGTCACCACCGTGGCCACCCTCGGTCCGCTGCTGGTGCCCGGTCCGAAGGCATGGTGGATCGTCGCCCTGGGCGCGCTCGCCTCCGCGCCCGTCTACTGGCGCAGGCGCGCGCCCATGGCCGTGGCGCTGTTCGTCGGCGCCGCGATGACCGTCATGGTCTTCTGGGAGAAGCCGTTCCTCCCGTTCGGCCCGCTGGTCGCCGTCTACACCATCGCCGACGTCAGTCCCACGTGGAAGCGCCTGGCCGCGATCCCGGCGATCGCCGTCATCGTCGGCGTCTCCCTGGCGCTGCCGGGGGAGGACAGCGAGATCTTCCGCCTGATCGGCACCGCCTTCGTGGCCGCCTACGCGCTGGGCACCAGCGCCCGCGCGAACCGGTCACGTACCGCGGAACTGGCCGAACGGGCCCGTCGCCGTGAACAGGAGCACATCGCCGCGGTGGCGGAGGAACGGGCGCGGATCGCTCGTGACATGCACGACATCATCACGCACGCCGTCGGGCTGATGGTCGTTCAGGCCGAGGCCGGGCCCGTGGTCGTACGGAGCGACGCGCCCCGGGCCGAGGCCGTCTTCGACGCGATCGCCGACACCGGCAGGGGAGCGCTCACCGAGCTGCGCGGCCTGCTCACCGCGCTGCGCGCGTCGGACGTTCCGGCCGGGGAGGATTTCGGGCCCGCCCAGCCGAGCCTGGACGGACTCGCCTCACTGGCCGGACGCAGCGGCCTGGACGTGGTCATGACGGTGGAAGGCGAGCGACGGCGGATGTCGGGCAGCCTGGAAGCCGCCGTCTACCGGATCGTCCAGGAAGCCCTCACCAACGTGCGCAAACACGCCGGGGTGCGCAACGTACGGCTGCGACTGCGCTGGACCGCGGGGGAACTGCTCGTCGAGATCGCCGACGAGGGCGGCGGGTCACGTCGCGACGGCGGCGGCTACGGCCTGACAGGCATGCGGGAACGGGCGACCGCGTACGGCGGGACACTCACCGCGGGACCGGGACAGGACGGCGGATTCCTTGTCAGAGCCGTCTTTCCGCTTGAATAGCGCGCATGCTGCGCGTGCTCATCGCCGACGACCAGGATCTCTTCCGCGCCGGGTTCGGCCTGATCCTCGGTGCTCAGCCGGACATGCTGGTGGTGGGCGAGGCGGCGGACGGTGACGAAGCGATCGCGCTGGCCGAGCGGCTGCGTCCGGACGTGGTCCTGATGGACGTGCGGATGCCGGGCAGGAACGGCATCGAGGCCACCAGGGAGATCTGCGCGACCACCGCCGCCAAGGTGCTCGTCCTGACCATGTTCGACCTGGACGAGTACGTCTACGACGCCGTCCGCGCGGGCGCCAGCGGCTTCCTGCTCAAGGACATCCGCCGCGACGAGCTGGCGCACGCGGTGCGCACCGTGGCCGCCGGTGAGGCGTTGCTGGCGCCCGCCGCCACCCGCAGGCTGCTGGAGAACCTGGTCAGACGGCCGGCTCACGGCCCGATGCCGCGGCTGGCGGGACGGTTGGAGGCGCTCACCGAGCGGGAGCGCGAAACGCTCAGGCTGGTCGCCCGCGGACTGTCCAACGCCGAGATCGCCGCCGCGCTCGTGGTCACCGAGCACACGGTCAAGACGCACGTCAGCCGCATCCTGACCAAGCTGGACCTGCGGGATCGGGTGCAGGCGGCGGTGTTCGCCTACGAATGCGGCCTCGTGGTCGCCGGTGAGAGTGACATCGGAGATCACACTCACGACTGACGCGCCACCAGGGTGGCCGCGAGCAGCATCGTGGCCATGAAACGTGTCCTGATCGCGCTCGCCGCGGCCCTCGCCTCGGCTGTCCTGCTGCACTTCGGCACCGGCCTGCACCCCGTGGCCTGGCTGACGTGGCTCGCCCCCTTGCCCGTGCTGCTCGCCGCCCCCCGGGTGGGAGGAGGCTCGGCCTTCGCCGCGGGCGCCCTCGCCTGGCTCGGCGGCCAGCTGCAGTGGTGGCCGTACTTCACCGGGACGCTGGAGACGCCCGTCCCGGTGGCGGCCGGCCTGCTCGCCGGGCCGGCGCTGCTGTACGGCCTCGGCGTGCTGCTGCACCGTTCGCTGCTGGCCAGGCGGCGGCCGCTGTCGGCCGTGCTCGCCGTACCGGCGCTGTGGGTCGGCGTCGAGTACCTGATGGCGCTGGCCGGACCGCACGGCGCCTGGTGGAGCCTGGCCTACACGCAGGCCGACGTGCTGCCCGTCCTGCAGACGGCCTCCGTCGCCGGCGTCTGGGGGATCACCTTCCTGCTCCTGCTCGTGCCCGCCGCCCTGGCCGCGCTTCTCGCGCCGGGCGCGACCCGCCGGCTCTCTGTCGCGGTGACCGCGGGCGCGATGGTGGCGCTGGCCCTGGCGTACGGCTTCGCGCGGCTCGGCACCGGCCAGGACGGCGGGCGGCACCGCGAGGTCGCGCTGATCTCCACCGACAACCCACGCGACACCGCGGAGCTGGACTCACCGCAGGGGCGCGACCTGCTCCGGCGCTACCGCCGGGCCGTCGACGCGGCCGCCGCCCGCGGTGCCGAGATCGCCGTGCTGCCGGAGAAGACGTTCGGGACGGCCACCGCCCGCTTGCCGCTGGCCAGGCCGGGAATGACGGTCGTCGCCGGCGTCGCGCTCGGCACCGGCGCGACGCGGACCAACAGCGCGCTGGCCTACCCGTCCGGGGCCCGCTACGACAAACACCACATGATTCCCGGGCTGGAGTCGGAGTTCACGCCCGGAAGCACGCTGACCTTGCTCGGCCCGTCCACCACGGGCCTGATCGTCTGCAAGGACCTCGACTTCCCCTGGCTGGTACGGCAGTACCGCCAGGCCGGCGCGACAGCGCTGCTCGCCCCCGCCTGGGACTTCGACGACGACGCCTGGCTGCACAGCCGCATGGCGATGGTCCGCGGGGTGGAGAGCGGGTTGTCGGTGGCGCGCGCGGCCCGCCAGGGCCTTCTCACGGTGAGCGACACCCGGGGACGGGTGCTGGCCGAAGGCCGCAGCGGCATGCCCGGCGTGAACACGGTCTTCGCGACGCTGCCGCGGCAGGGCGCCTCGACCGTCTACACCGGCCTGGGCGACTGGGCCGCCTGGTCCTCGGTCGCGATGCTGCTCATCGGACTCGCCAGGCTCCGCAGCCGCCGCTCCGCACAGGATGCCCGTACGGTCCAGCCGTCTACGGGCGGGCCGGCCGGCGGTGCGCCAGTCCGGGCGGCCAGGGGTATCTGACCTTGAAGATGGACAGGAAGATCAGGGTCTCGACGCCGCGCACGCCCGGGATCGTGCGAATCCGGGCGGTCACCAGCCGGTGGAGGTGCTCCTCGTCCATGTAGCTGACCTCCGCCATCAGGTCGAATCCGCCTGCGGTGGCCATCAGCCACTCGACCTCGTCCACCCGCGTGATCGCCGCCGCGATCACGTCCAGGTCACCCTCGCAGTGCAGGCCGATGGCGGCGCGGCGCAGAGGCCCCGCCGAGCTCGGATTGACGATGGCCGCGACCTTGATGACGCCCGTGTCGATGAGGCGGGCCACCCGCTGCCTGGTCGGCGCGAGAGTGAGCCCGACCGCCTCGGCGATGCGGCCATAGGTCCGCCGGCCGTCCTGCTGCAGCTCGGCGATGATCCGCCGGTCGATCTCGTCGAGCGTAACCTCCTCCCCGTCGTCGGTCAGCACCGGCAGGACCGGGGGGCACCGCCGGGCGCCGGTCGTCTCGTCCGGTATGCGCCGGCCTGATCCGGGTGGCCAGGAGTACGCGGCCTTGAACAGGTTGAGGTAGAGGAGGGTCTCGACGTCGCGGACCCCGGGGATCACGCGGATCCGGTCGGTGAGCAGGCTGTACAGGTGCTGCTCGTCCACGCACCGTAGCTCGGCGATCAGGTCGTAGCGGCCCGCGGTGGCGACCAGCCAGTCGACCTCGTCCACCCGTGCGATCGCCGCGGAGATCGCGTCCAGGTCGCCCGCGCAGCGCAGCCCGACCGCGACCCGCAGCCGGCATCCGAAGGCGCCCGGGTTGGTGATGGCCACGATCTCGATCAAATTGGACCTGGTCAGACGGGCCACACGTTGCCGGGTGGGCGCCTCGGTGAGCCCGACCGCCTCGGCGATGCGGCCATAGGTCCGCCGGCCGTCCTGCTGCAGCTCGGCGATGATCCGCCGGTCGATCTCGTCCAGCACGGGCCGATCTCGTGGTTCACGGCTGTCGGGTGGTGCATCGGTCACCCCGCAATCGAAGCATGGAGGCGACTCGCACACCACATCGCTGGCGACGGTAGTTGTCTCAGCTAAAAGACTGTGCCCTTGTAGAACTTCTGTGGAGAATTAGTTGCTTGTCCAGTCGTGGCCAACTATTTTCACAAGCATGAGCGAATCCTACGACGACGAGGCGGTGGCGCTGTCGGACGGCATGCTCCGCCGGGAGTCCGGCCGTCTGCTGATCGAGGAGGTGCCGGTGGACGTCCTGGTCGAGAGGTTCCCCGCGCCGCTGTTCGTGGTTTCCGAGTCCGCCTTGCGCCGGCGGGTCCGCCGCATCCGCGCCGCCTTCGAGCGGGTCTGGCGCCATGGTGAGGTGCTGGTGCTTCCGGCGGTCAAGGCCAACCCCGTGCTCGCGCTGCAACGGGTGCTCGCGCAGGAGGGGTGCGGCGCCGACCTGGTCGGAGCCGGCGAGCTGGAGGTCGCGGTCAGGGCCGGCATCGACCCCGGCCGGATCTCACTCAACGGCACCGCCAAGGACCGCGCCACGATCGAGCGGGCCGTCGCGCTCGGCGTCCGCGTCACCGTCGACGACGTACGGGAGATCGAACTCGCGGTGATCGCGGCCCGCGCCCTCGGCAAGCAGGCCGACGTACGGGTGCGG
Organism: Nonomuraea sp. NPDC005730; assembly: GCF_040630865.1. Taxonomy (NCBI): domain Bacteria; kingdom Bacillati; phylum Actinomycetota; class Actinomycetes; order Streptosporangiales; family Streptosporangiaceae; genus Nonomuraea; species Nonomuraea sp. NPDC005730. The sequence goes on along the minus strand of NZ_JBEXYK010000006.1, from coordinate 68,259 downwards.
CTGCGGCCCCACTTCGAGACCGACGCCCGCATGGACTCCTTCGGCGTGTCGATCAACGACATCTACGGCACCTACAAGTCGGGCCTGCCCTACGACGACCTGGCCGAGGCCGGCCGCGCCTTGACCGCCCCCGAGCTACGGGTGAGCGGCGTGATGATGCACATGGGCCGCTACACCACCGACCTGTCCGTCATCGGCGGGTACAGCAGGCGGTTCGGTGAGCTGACCGCGGAGGTGTCGGAACTGTGGGGCGGCTGGACGCCGCGCACCATAGACGTCGGTGGCGGATTCGCGCCGCCGGTCGACGGGTTCGGCCGGGCGAATCCGGACTTCGTTCCACCAGACCCGCCGTCGATCGAACGCCATGCCGAGGTCGTCTGCGAGAACCTGGGCAAGGGCCTGGCGTCGGGCGGCGTCGACCTCGAAGGCTGCGTCCTGGAGGTCGAGCCCGGCCGCGCGCTGTTCGGGCCCTGCGGCATCCACGTGGCGACCCTGCTCAACGTGAAGCGGCAGACCCGGCCCTTCCCGTTCACCTGGTACGAGACGGACACCACGCAACTGTTCCTGTCGGAGATCCCCGACGAGGCCGGTCGCCCGCCGGTGATCCCCGTGCACCTTCCCGAGACGGGCGACCGCGCCGAAGTCCGCGTCGTCGGCCGCTCCTGCATGTCGGACGTGCTCGCCCGCACCGCCACGCTGCCCGCCATGAGCCCCGGCGACCTGCTGGCCTTCTGCTTCACCGGCGCCTACAACGACGCGAACGCCAGCAACCTCAACCTGCTGCCCAGGCCGGCCACGGTGCTGGTGAACGGCACACACGCCCACCTGGTACGGCGGGCCGAGAGCATCGACGACCTGCTCGCCCGCGACACCGTCCCCGACCACCTCCACCACCCCGCGACAGGAGCCGCCCGATGAACGCCACCCCCACCCTCGACCACGCCGGACTCACCTGCGCCGACCTGTCCGCCTCCCTCACCTTCTACCGCGACCTGCTCGGCATGCCCCTGCTCGAGACGGGCGAGGCGCAGGGCCGCGCCGCGGGCATCGAGGGCGCCTGGCTCGCCTATGCCATGCTCGACGCCGGCCGCGGCCAGATGATCGAGCTGCTGGAGTACCGTGAAGCCGGCACCGCCTCGACCGCGCCGCCGGTCAACAGCCCCGGGGGCGGGCACGTCGCCCTGGGCGTCCAGGACCTCGACCTGGTGCTCGCCCGCCTCGCCGAGGCCGGCTTCCATCCGCTCACCGCGACGCCGGTCACCATGTCCGCCCCCGAACTGGGCCGCTGGGACGGCGCGAGGCTGGTGTACGTCCTCGACCCCGACCGCCATGTGATCGAACTGGTCCAGTTCGCCGCCTAAGCGCCCCGCCAGCTCCGCCGCGGCCATGGGTCACGCCCATGCTGCAGGTCGCTCCCAACGCAATGTGTTGCGCGCGCCAGGCTCGCCTCTGTTGACCCGTGGCCCTGGCCTGCTCGGCTTGTCCCGCGTCGACGGATCCAGCCAGTACGTCCGGGGCCGGGGCGGGGTGGCCGACGGAGTAGGTTCTCGCCTGTGACTGATATCCGACTTCTCGATCCAGCGGAACTGCCCCTGTGCCAGCGGCTCGAAAGCGATCGCCAGTGGTCCACCGACGAGGCCAAATGGCGGCTGATGTTCGAGGCGGGCGAGGTGTACGCCATCGACGCGGCCGACGGCGACGGTCTGGCCGGGTGCGTGGTGGTGACCCGCCACGGTGACTCGCTGGCCGACGTCGGCATGATGCTGGTCGCCGGCAGGTATGGCAGGCAGGGGCTCGGTACGCGGCTGATGGAGCACGCCCTGCAAGTCGCCGGGGACCGCATCGTGGAGCTGACCGCGACCCGGTTCGGGCGCCCCGTCTACGAGCGGCTGGGCTTCCGACCCACCGGCAGCCTGACGATCACCATGGGCCCGATGGAGGGGGCGGCGTGGTCGTCCGGAGTTCGCGCGGCGACACCGGAGGACCACGCCGCGCTCCTCGAACTGGACGCCGAGGTCACCGGCGCCGACCGGAGCAAGGCACTGACCGCGCTGCTGGCCACGGCCGAGCGCACGGTCGTCACCGACGGCGGCTTCGCCGTGGCCTGGAACGCCGGCCCCCACCGCGTCATCGGCCCCGTCGTCGCACCCTCGGAGGAAGCGGCCCGCGAGCTGATCCTGGCCGCCGCTCACGGCTCCGACCGCGACGTGCGGATCGACCTGCTGGACGCCTACCCGGGCCTGCGCCCGTGGCTCACCAAGCTGGGGCCCACGGAAGGGCCCGCGGCCCTGCCGACGATGGTCCACGGCGCCCGCCCCCACCCGGGCGACCGTGGGCGATACGTCGCACCCATCCTCATCTCGATGGGCTGACCGGGCATCGGACCGGCCGCCGCCCTGATCGTCGAGGGCTCGGGGCCGCCGTGTTCCGGCGCCCGCAGCGGGAGAGGAGTCGGCACGTTCGTACAAGTGCTGCCGTGATCCACCGGAGCATCCTGGAGACGGACGACGCGTTCCCACGAGAGGGGCACGATGCTCAATCTGTCGATCGTTCTGGAGGACAGCGCCCGCAACGCGCCGGACCGTACCGCCCTGGTCCTCGGTGATCTGCGCCTGTCGTACGCCGTGGTGGACTCCGTCGCGAACCAGGTGGCCAACCTGCTGGTGGCGCGGGGGATCGGCAGGGGCGACAAGGTGGCGCTGCTCTGCCCGAACCTCCCCTACTTCCCGTTCGTGTACTTCGGCATTCTCAAGGCCGGGGCGACCGTGGTCCCGCTCAGCGTGCTGCTGCAGCCGCGCGAGATCACCTACCACCTGACCGACAGCGACGCCAAGGCACTCTTCTGCTTCGAGGGCACCGATGAGCTGCCGATGGGGGCGCGCGGGCGGGAGGGGTTCGACGGCACGCAGGGGTGTGAGCACTTCTTCGTCCTGCCCGCCACGCCGCTGGCCACCGAGTCGGAGTACGGCGAGTCGCTCTGGGCGGCGCTGGGCGGCATGCCCGGGGAGTTCGAGACCGCCCGAACCGGGCCGGAGGACGTCGCGGCCATCCTCTACACCTCCGGCACCACCGGCCGGCCCAAGGGCGCCGAGCTCACCCACGCGAACCTGCTGATCAACGCCATCGTCAGCGACCAGATGTTCCCCGCCGATCCCGAGGGGGACGTCTCGCTCGCCGTACTGCCGCTCTTCCACTCCTTCGGCCAGACCTCGGTGATGAACGTGAGCCTGCGCCGCCGCGCCACCCTGGTGCTCCTGCCGCGCTTCGAGCCCGGCCAGGCGCTGGAGCTCATGCGCAGGGAGAAGGTGACCATGTTCGCCGGGGTGCCGACCATGTACTGGGCGATGCTGTCGAAGATTCACGCGGAGGGGGCCGAGGTGCCCCCGACGCTGCAGGTGGCGGTGTCGGGGGCGGCCGCCTGCCCGGTCGAGGTGCTCAAGGATTTCGAGGCCACGTTCGGCATCCCGATCCTGGAGGGTTACGGCCTGTCGGAGACGTCGCCCGCGGCCTGCTTCAACCAGCTCAGCCGGCCCACCAGGCCCGGCACCATCGGCTTCCCCCTCTGGGGGGTGGAGATGCGGCTGGTGGACAGCGACTGGAACACCGTCCAGGGCGAGGGGCCCGGCGAGATCGCCATCCGCGGTCACAACGTCATGAAGGGCTACCACGGGCGGCCCGAGGAGACCGCGGAGGTCCTGCGGGACGGCTGGTTCCGTACCGGCGACATCGCCACCCGCGACCAGGACGGTTACTACGCCATCGTCGACCGCACCAAGGACATGATCATCCGGGGTGGGTTCAACGTCTACCCGCGCGAGGTGGAGGAGGTGCTGATGACGCACCCGGCGGTCTCGCTGGTGGCGGTGGTCGGCGTGCCGCACGGCTCGTACGGGGAGGAGGTCAAGGCGTACGTCGTCCCGTCGGCCGGGGCGACGGCGAGTGAGAGCGAGCTCGTCGCCTGGTGCCGGGAGAACATGGCGGCCTACAAGTACCCGCGGACCATCGAGTTCCGTGAGAGCCTGCCGATGACCGCGACCGGCAAGATCCTCAAGCGCGAGTTGCGCTAGGCACTCGCCGGGGTCAGGGCAACCAGTCGATCGCGGCGGCGAGCTCGGAGGGCGCGTTGCCGAAGGTGCGCCGGAAGGCCCGGGTGAAGTGCGGGCCGTCGGTGAACCCGGCCGTGTGCGCGGCCGCCGTCAACGTCTCCCCGGCGGCCACCCGGTCGATGGCCCGCCGCAGGCGCAGCCACCGTACGTACGGCCGTAGCGGGATCCCCACGTGTGCGCTGAACAGGTGCGCGAGCCGGCTCGGCGACAGGTGGACCGCGTCGGCGACCGCCCGCAGCCTTACCGGTCCTCCTGCCAGCAGCGCGGGAATGACGGCGATCGCCGCCTCCACCGCCGGGTGCGGCGGGACGCCGCCGGGGCCGACGAGGCCGCTCCACGCCTCGACGGCGCGCAGCGCGCTCGCCGCCTCGGCCGAGCGCGCGTGACCGACCGGCGGCTCGGTGAACATGAGCGGCCGCGTTCCCACGCGGCTCGCCGGCCGCGAGCTCGCGGGGTCGATCGGCGGAGGGCCGTGCCCGGCCCGGGCGGCGGGCAGCGACCAGGACGAAGCCCCCGGCCCGGTGCTGGAACGCGCGAGCAGGGACCTGCCCGGCGAACTGCGCGGATCCAGGTGGACGAGCAGGGCGTCGCGAGCCCCGGTCAGCACCGTGTGGCCGGTGTCGGGCGGGATGACGGCGACGCGCGTGGTCAGCTGTTCGCCGTGGGCATCGGCCATGGTGAACGGCTCGGTGGCGATGACGAGCTGGACCGCGTGGTGCGCGTGCAGGTCGTTGCCGCCGATCGCGCCGCCGTACAGCATGAGGCCGGGCCGCAGGAGACACCAGCCGCGCCAGACATGCGACATCACTCCGCCCTCCTTCCCAGGGGGTCGGCCCGCCGCGCCCGGCCGGCCTCCACTTGGCCTGCTCCATCATCTCCCCGACGAGCTCCACGGTCGGCTCGATGTCGTGGATCAGGCCGACGCCCCGCTCCCATCAGCCAGGGCATCTCCTCCCGGTCGGCCTCCGTCTCCGGAACCGGCAGCAGCAGGCCGATGAGGGTGTCGGTTACTTCCGGCGACAGCCATGTCCCGTTGGGTCGTGACCGCTGTGAAGGGCATGGCCACGGATTCCTCCTCGCGGCCTGTGCGCGATGTGGCTCACCGGCTCGACAGTGACGGGAATGGGATTTCGTCAGCAGGAGTCACGCAGGATTCACTGCCAGGCTATATTTCACTGCGTCACCACATGATTACCCTCGGTATGCAATGGAAGGTGATCACCGGTCCGGCATGCATCGGCAAGGGGTGATCGCCCATCGGGCGAACAGTGGGCGGCGACATGATCGCCCGAGGGATTCGCGCCGTTGCCAAGCACCCTGGGGGGCGACACTTCCGGGGCAGAGCGAAGGCTAGGTGGTTGGATGCATCTGACTCCACACGAACAGGAACGGCTCTTGATCCACGTGGCCGCGGACGTGGCCCGCAAGCGCAGGGAGCGGGGGGTCCTGCTCAACTACCCGGAGGCGGTCGCGCTGATCACGTCGCACGTGCTGGAGGCGGCCCGGGACGGCAAGTCGGTCCACGAACTCATGTCAGCGGAAGCCAAGATCCTCTCTCGTGACGACGTCATGGAAGGCGTCCCGGAGATGATCTCCGACCTCCAGATCGAGGCCACTTTCCCCGACGGCACCAAGCTGGTCACCATTCGCCACCCCTTCGCTGAACCGCAGGCTCAACCGAAAGCCGGCGCAGGGGCGGATACCGAGGCGGGACAGGCCGCCGAGGTGGGGCTCGCAGCGGCGACGCTGGTCCATCCAGGCAAGATCGACCACCCGGACGGCGCAGAGCAGGTGCCTTTCAACGAGGGCCGCGAGACCAGCATGGTGACGGTCACCAACACCGACGACCGTCCCATCCAGGTGGGCTCCCACTACCACTTCTACGAGGCCAATCCCCGCCTCGACTTCGACCGCGCCGCCGCCTACGGCAAGCGGCTGCACATCCCCGCCGGCAGTTCCGTCCGCTTCGAGCCGCAATGCACCCGGACGGTGACGCTCGTGCCGATCGAAGGCAGGCGCATCGTCGCCGGCCTGCGCGGCCAGATCGGGGGAGAGCTCGATGGATGACCCTCTGACGGAACCACCGGCCGAGCAGGTGGCGGACGTCCCCGTCGAGACCGTGACGGAAACCTCGTCGCAGACCCGCGCGCAAGAGCCGGAGATCCTGCCCATCGACCAGCCGCTGACCCGTGTCAAGTACGCCGACCGCTACGGCCCGACACTCGGCGACCGCATCCGGCTGGCCGACACCAACCTGCGGATCGAGATCACCGAGGACTGGGCCGGCGGCCCCGGGCGCAGCGGCAACGAGGTCATCTTCGGTGGCGGCAAGGTGATCCGCGAGTCGATGGGCCAGTCCTGCGCGCCACGCGACAGCGCGAGGTTCGGCGCCCCGCAGCCGCCCGACACGGTCATCACCGGCGTGGTGATCCTCGACCACTGGGGCGTCGTCAAGGCGGACGTGGGCATACGCGACGGCCGGATCGTCGCGCTCGGCAAGGCCTACAACGACGAGACCATGGACCGCCTGCACGACGGGCATCCCCTCGCGACAGACTTCCTGATCGGCGCCGAGACCGAGATCATCTCCGGCAACGGCAAGATCCTCACCGCCGGCGGCATCGACACCCACGTGCACTTCATCTGCCCCGAGCAGGTGCACGAGGCGCTCGCCTCCGGCGTCACGACGCTGATCGGCGGCGGCACCGGTCCCGCCGAGGGCAGCACCGCCACCACCGTCACGCCCGGCGCCTGGCACGTCGCCCGGCTGTTCGAGGCGCTGGACGCCTTCCCGGTCAACGTCGGGCTGCTCGGCAAGGGCAGCACCATGTCCACCGAGTCCCTGTACAACCAGGTCGAGGCGGGCGTGCTCGGGTTCAAGATTCACGAGGACTGGGGGGCCACTCCGGCGGTGCTGCGCCATTGCCTGGAGGTGTGCCGGGCGACCGGCGTCCAGCTGGCCCTGCATGCCGACTCGCTGAACGAGGCCGGCGCCGTCGCCGACACCATCGAGGCGATCGGCGACCATCCGATCCACATCTTCCACGTCGAGGGCGCCGGCGGCGGCCACGCCCCCGACATGATCACCATGGCCGGCCTGCCCAACGTGCTGCCCGCCTCCACCAACCCCACCCGACCCTTCACCGTGAACACGGTCAAGGAGCACATCGACATGGTGATGGTCTGCCACCACCTCAACCCGCTGGTCGAGGAGGACCTGGCCTTCGCCGAGTCGCGGATCCGGCCATCCACGATGGCCGCCGAGGACATCCTGCACGACCTCGGCGCCATCTCGATCATGTCGTCCGACGCCCAGGCCATGGGCCGCATCGGCGAGATGATCATCCGGACGTGGCAGACCGCGCACGTCATGAAGGGCCGACGCGGCCCGCTGGAGGGCGACGATGAGGCCGACAACCACCGCGCCCGCCGCTACGTCGCCAAATACACCATCAACCCGGCCATCGCGCACGGCATCGATCACGAGGTCGGCTCGGTCGAGGTGGGGAAGCTGGCCGACCTGGTGCTGTGGGAGCCGAAGTTCTTCGGCGTCAAGCCACACCGGGTCATCAAGGGCGGCCAGATCGCCTACGCCCAAGTCGGCGACGCCAACGCCTCCATCACCACGCCGCAGCCGATCCTGCCCCGGCCCATGTGGGGCGCGACGGGCCGGGCGCCGGCCGCCAACGCGGTCAACTTCGTCACCGACCACGCCATCCGGTCCGGCCTGGCCGACAGGGTCGACGCGCGCAAGCCGTTCCGGGCCATCCGCGACACCCGCAAGGTGTTCAAGGCCGACATGCGGGAGAACAACGCCTGCCCCGACATCGAGATCGACCCCGACACCTTCGAGGTGGTGATCGGCGGAGCGAAGGCCAAGGACGTCATGGCCGAGATCGACGATCAGGTGGTCGACGGCCGTCAATTCGCCGACACACTTCCGATGGCACAGCGCTACTTCCTGTTCTGACCACCATGAACCGTTCGAACGGAAGGTGAGCCACGTTCCATGAGCCGTGCCGCCCTGCTGATCCTCGCCGACGGCCGATTTCCCGCCGGAGGGCATGCCCATTCCGGCGGGGCCGAGGAGGCCGTCACGGCCGGAGGCGTGCGGGACGCGGCGAGCCTGGAGGAGTTCTGCCGCGGCCGGCTGCACACCAGCGGCCTGGTCGCGGCCGGGCTGGCCGCCGCTGCCGCCACCGGATACGACCCGCTCCTGCTGGAAGAGGCGGCCGACGCCCGCACCGCCGCTCCCGCCCTCCGGCACACCTCGCGCCGGCTCGGCCGGCAACTGCTGCGGGCCGTACGGACCGCCTGGCCCTGTGCCGAGCTCGACGCTCTGGCCGCGGCCCGGCCGCGCGGCGCCCACCAGCCCGTCGTGCTCGGCCTGGCCGCCCGCTGCGCCGGACTGACCCCGCTGGACGCCGCCTATGTGGCCGCGTACGAGAGCGTCAGCGGGCCGGCCACCGCAACCGTCCGCCTGCTCCGGCTGGACCCCTTCGACGCCACAGCCGTCCTCGCGCGCCTAGGCGCCGACATCGACCACGTCGCGGGCGCCGCGGCCGAGGCCGCGCAGCGCGTCCACGCTGACGGGCCCGCCGCGCTGCCGGCCGCCTCGGCGCCGCTGCTCGACATCTTCGCCGAACGGCACGCCGCCCGCCCGGCCCGCCTCTTCGCCTCCTGACCACTCCTTCAAACTTTCCGGGAGCAGCCATGCACCTGCACCATGACGACGCCTTCCCCGAAGGTTTTCCACACGGCTCCGGCGGCTCCTCCCGCGAGCGTCCCGGCGGCGGCCGTCGCGCCCTGCGCATCGGCCTGGGCGGACCGGTCGGCTCCGGCAAGACCGCCACCGTCGCCGCCCTGTGCCGCGCGCTGCGTGAACAACTGTCCATCGCCGTCGTCACCAACGACATCTACACCCGCGAGGACGCCGAATTCCTGCTACGCGAGGCCGTCCTGCCCGCCGAGCGCATCATCGCCGTCGAGACGGGCGCCTGCCCGCACACCGCCATCCGCGACGACATCTCCGCCAACCTCGAAGCCGTCGAGGACCTGGAGGACCACCTCGGTGCCCTCGACCTGATCCTGGTGGAATCGGGTGGCGACAACCTCACCGCCACCTTCTCCAAGGGCCTCGTCGACGCCCAGATCTTCGTCATCGACGTCGCAGGCGGCGACGACATCCCCCGCAAGGGCGGCCCCGGCGTCACCGCCTCCGATCTGCTCCTCATCAACAAGACCGACCTCGCCCCCCACGTCGGCGCCGACCTCGAGGCCATGGCCCGCGACGCCAAGGCCCAGCGCGGCGACCTGCCCACCGTCCTGACCGCGGTCAAGAGCGCAGGCGGCATCACCCCCGTCGCCGAGTGGATCACTGCCCGGCTCAGCGACTGGACCGCAGGCCGCCCATGAGCCCTGCTCCGTCCCCACCCGAACCCGCCCAGCTCCGCCTGACCCACCGCGCGCCCGGCGTGCACGCCACCGCCCGCATCCGCGCCACCCGCGCCGGCGACACCACCGCTCTGCCCACACTCGCCGGCGACGGCCCCTTCGACCTACGCCGCGGCCGTCCGAACGGCGACCAGGCACGAGTGTGCATCGTCGGCGCCATGAGCGCCCCACTCGGAGGCGACCGGCTGCGCATCGAGACCACCGTCGAACGCGGTGCTCATCTGCACCTCACCACCGCCGCCGCCACCATCGCCCTGCGCGGCCCCACCACCAGCCACGCCACCTACGACGTCCACCTGACCGTCGCCGACAACGCCAGCCTGCACTGGCTGCCCCAGCCGCTCATCTCCGCCGCCCGCAGCAACCTGCGCCAGAGCTGCACCGTCGACCTCGCACCGGCCGCCCGGCTCGTGCTGCGCGAACAGATCGTCCTCGGCCGCGCCGGCGAGCCTCCGGGCCGGCTGGCCACCCGCCTCACCGTCCACCGCGACGGACGCCCCCTCCTGGATCAGCACACGATGTACGGGCCCGCCGCACCTGCTTGGGGCGGCCCTGCCATCGCCGCCGGCCATCGCGCCATCGGCCAGATCCTCATCGTCGACCCCGCTCTGGACCAGCAATCACCGCACGCTCAGCTGATCAGCGACAACCCCGCGACCGGCCAGGCCGTACTGACGCCGCTGGCCGGACCCGCCATACTGATCACCGCCCTGGCCCCGGACACCCTGCGCCTGCAGCGCCTGCTCGAAGCCGCGCACCCCATCCCCTGAACGCCCGTGCGCTTTGTGCTTACCGTCACACATCGCGGGCCGCCGAGGCCACTTCGCCGCCGGTTTGGTGATCTCGACGGGACGGCGGGGGTATTTCGCCAGGATGCCCGTCCGGCCGGACGGGCATCGCTCCGACGAAAAGCGATGGAGTCACGGGCAACATATTCGTCACTCTCAGTAAGTTATTGAACGCAAAGAGTGAGGGTAATGAGATCGTGGAGTCCCACTACCGACAGGAGACCCCCATGCGTTCCCTCGCCCTGCTCGCGATCCTGGCTGCCGGTGCCACCCTCGCCACCGCCGCGCCCGCCGCGGCCCGCGCCCCTCAGGCTCCTGACCCGCGCTGCCCCGACGATGCGGTCTGCTTCTGGACCGAGCCCGAATTCCAAGGCGAGCGGCAGGTCGTCCGCCCCATCTCCGGCTCGCGTCCGTGCATTCCCACGCCCGAGGCTCATGCGGAATCGGCCGTCAACAACACCCGCTTCTCACGGCTGCTGTACCTCGACCCCGGCTGCTCCAGCCGGCCTGTCGGGTTCGTCCCGGCCGGTGAGAACACTCCCTTCCTCGATCCTCCCATCGCCGCTTGGCGGTGACCTGCCATCCGGCCAAGGGGCGCGGCCTGACGCCACGCGCCGGGTCGCGCGAACTGAGTTCACTCAGTTCTCTGGCGCGCGAACGTGCCGCTGCCCACACCGCCGGCCCGCCGCCCCACCCACTGCCGCGCCCTGTCTCACTACCGGCGCGCCGCCGTTGCTCTCGGCTGCCCGCCGAGGTCCTGCCGCCCGTTCCGCCCCCCCTTGCAGGGGTGAACGCCTTCCCTCCTGACCCGAGGAGGTCATCAGCCTTGAACATCGCCCGCCGTACTGCGGCCATCTTCGCGCCCCTGGCCGGCGCTCTGACCCTCGCCCTGGCCGCCGGCATCGCACAACCGGCCGCCGCGACCGCTCGACCAGCCGCAGCACCAGCCGCTGCCGACTTCTCCTGCCCGCCCGTGCTGGGCATCTGCGCCTACGACGTGGACGACAACCTCAGGGTGCTCTACGACGACGAGGCCGACATCATCCCGCCCATCGTCCGGGCGGCCAACTACAGCGGCGACCCCTGGTGCTTCTACAACTGGTTCGGCTACGGCGGCGACCGCCAAGAGCTCGCTTCCGGCCAGGTCGCCAACGATTTCGGCTTCGTCATCCGCGCCGCTCGACGCGGACAGTGTGACTGACCGTGCGACTCATGTGACCGACCGGCGCCGAGGCCGAAGACGTTCCGGCTCGCGCCGTGCGGCATCAACTCGCACATCCTGGCCCGGGCGTCTGTGCTGACCTCCACCACCCGGACGGGCGGTCCACCGCCGACATGATGCTGTGCCTGATCGCGGCGGTGGCCGCCGAGAAGGACGCGACCTGATCCCGAGCCGTCGGCAGCCCGTCCACGGTCACCGACGACGTTGCCATGGTGCGGGCGCGGCCAGTCGGTCACTCAGCTCGCCCCGAACTCGGCGCGAGCGGCTCGACTTCGCATGACCGCCAAACGACCTGTGGCCATTTCCGCCCGTGTGGCAGTACTGCTACGGGGACCGGCCCCGCAAAGCCTCCGGCGATCAGGCCGGGCCGGCGTGCTCAGGCGACGACGGGTTCGCCGCTCAGCGCGACACCGGCCCGGCGCAGCTCGTCCAGCGCGGTGCGCGTGGTGTCGGCTGCGACGCCGGCGGTGTAGTCGAGCAGGACCTGAACCATGAAGCCCGCGCGCGCTCCGTCCAGCGCGGTGGCCTTGACGCAGTGGTCGGTCGCGATGCCCACAACATCGAGGTCGGTGACGTCACGGGCCTTCAGCCAGGCGGACAGCGTCTCGCCTTCCTGGGTAAAGCCCTCGAAACCGCTCTTGGAGGCGGAGTGAGCGCCCTTGTAGAACACCTCGTCGACGTGCCCGGAGGCGACGGCGGGCGCGAAATGCGGATGGAACTCGCCTCCCTCACTGCCGACGACGCAATGCTCGGGGAAGGAGTCCTGGAAGTCGGGGTTGTCCGAGAAATGAGCGCCTGGATCGATGTGGTGGTCGCGGGTGGCGACGACGAAGGCGTACTGCCCATCGGTGCGCCGGAGCAGTTCGGCGATGGCGGTGGCCCGATCCGCGCCACCTTTCACCGGAACGCTGCCGCCCTCGCAGAAGTCCTTCTGCACATCGACGACGATCAGTGCACGATTCACGGATAATCCCCTTTCTCCAGGTGGAGCTCTCCTGCGGACACCCTTCCGGCTGGCGGGCACATCACTCCCCGGATGCACGCCGACCGGCGACACGCACGCACGCACGGCCACGCGGCTCACCGCTGCGGATGAAGCCGCATCTGACCAACGGTGACGAGGTGCTTATGGTCCATCACTATATGTGCTCGTTCTGGAGGGCGGCAGAAGACCGGGTCCTGTTCCTATCCTGCGGCCGTATCTACAAGAGCTTGCAGGTGCTGGCGCTGATCGACGATGAGGGCATGCGGCGCGGTATCAAGGGCGTCCGCGGCCGGCTGGACGGGGCGTGGTAGCCCTGCAATCGGCCGATGAGGAACTCCAGGCCGACGCCGGCAGCGCGCAGCTGCTCGGCCGGGGGCCGGGTCGAGGCCGCGGCCGAGCCGCTTGTGCTCGTGCACTACGAGGCTGACCGCCACCCCCGCCGTACGGAGCTTCCCGGCCAAGCCGGCAACTTTGTCGAGCTCAGGCCGGGTAGTGGCGCGCGCGTAGCCGATCCGTACGTGCCCGGCCGGTTCGGCGTCGGCTGTGGCGGGGCACCTTCAGGCTGTCCCGGTTTGCGGATGGTTCAGGTCGCCACGGTGAGCCTCTTGGTGAGCGCGGGCACGAGCCGCAAGCGGGCGGCGTGGTACCTCGTCCATGGCCGGGCGTTTTCTGAGGTTGCTGCTGCCGCGGGTGTGACGCGGTTCTACTCACCGGCTGTTCGCGCCGTACCGGTTGATCGCCCTGTGCGGGCTGCGCCGAGGCGAGGCGGTCGGGCTGCGGTGGAAGGACGTCGACCTGACCGCCGGAACGGCCGGAGTGCACTGGCAGATCACCCAGCCGGGCTGGGAGCCGGTGCAGGGCAGGCCGAAGAGCGAGGCCGGCGACCGCACAATCGCCTTGGACGCCGACACCGTCACTGCGCTGCGCGCGCACCGCAAACAGCAGGCGGCCGGGCGGCCGGCCGCGGCGGAGGCGTGGACGGACAGCGGGTTCGTCTTCACCGACGAGATCGGCCGGCCACTGCATCCGCAACAGGTCAGCGACCAGTTCTACCTGCGGTCCTTCCGCGCGGGAATGCCGCCGGTGCGGCTGCGCGATCTCCGCCACGGCGCCGCTTCGATCCTGCTCGCTGCCGTGGGCGATCTGAGGGGCGTTCAGGAGACGCTCGGACACGTGTCATCCACCTTCACCCGCGACACCTGCACCAGCGTCTACCCCGAGGTGGCCCGCGCCGCCACCGAATCAACCGCCGCCCTCATCAACACCGCAGCGGCCAGCGCCCAGAAGGCACGACTGATCAGTCTGCCGAGTCGAACCGGCGCGCGCACCACCTGAACCGCCGTACCACGCAGCCCCGCCGACCCTTCGGCGGGCCTGCCTGCTTGCCCTCCACAGTCGGCGCAGGGACGGTTCAGCCGGTCTGTCCGGGCTGCTGGGCGAGACGAGCCAGCTCGGGCAAGGCTTCACCGTGCAGACCAGCGCTGACCAGCGACGCCGTGCAGGCCTTCTGGCTTGATCTTCTGTCGGTCGTCCGTGGGTCTGAGTTGACGGTGGACCATAAATGATCTACCGCGATACACGGACCGTACACAAGAGCAACCGCCGAGCAACCAACCATGATCAACAGCGAGATCGGAGAGTCGGCGAAAATCGAGAAACCCCAGGTTGGATCCGGTGTTGGTGAGTAGGGCGGGTGGGACTTGAACCCACGACCCACGGATTATGAGTCCGATGCTCTGACCGGCTGAGCTACCGCCCCTGGATTCAGTTGTGACATGCGGTGTGCGGCAGGTGGATCTTGGTGAGGCTCGCGCCTGTCAAGGTTAGAGCATCGGATCCGGGAGTGCCGCACGGCCGGATGGGGACGGGGTCCCGCGGACATCATTCCATGCCGGGCAAGGTTGGTGGAGTCGTGTCGATCATATTCGGGTCTCGGTTGGGGGTTGTGTTTGCTGTGGGCGGAATGGGAGGGCTTGGGAGGGGAGGTACGGTCCGGATATGGCGATCAAGGTGGTGTACGAGACCCACTCCATCACTGTGGACAACGAGATCGGTGTCGCCACGGGGTGGCTGCCCGGGGAGTTGTCCGAGCGGGGGCGGGAGGTGGCCGCCGAGCTCGGGGTGCGGAGGCGGGGGGTGGACGTCGTCTACTGCTCGGATCTGCGCAGGGCGGTCGAGACGGTGGAGGTGGCGTTCGGGGGTGGGAAGGAGGTCCGGCTCGACGCGCGGCTCAGGGAGTGCGACTACGGCAGCTACAACGGACGGCCGGTGAGCGAGGTCGCGGCTCTGCGCAGGCGGCACATCGACACTCCGTGGCCTGGCGGGCAGAGCTATCGGCAGGTCGTGGCGGGGACGGCCGAGTTCCTTGAGGACCTGCGGGAGGAGTGGCAGGGGGCCACGGTGCTGGTGGTGTCCCACTCGGCCAATCGGTGGGCGTTGCAGCACCTGCTGGACGGCACCCCGCTCGCCGACCTGGTGGACGCGCCGTTCGAGTGGCGCCCCGGGTGGGAGTACGAGGTGGCATAGCACCTTGCCTGGAGGCGGGTGCGGGGTCAGGGTGGGGTGGGGGCCCGGATCGTCGTGGCGGTCGTGGCGGTCGTGGCGGTCGTGGCGGTCGTGGCGGTCCTCGCGGTCCTGGCGGTTCCGGCGGTCGGGGCGGCGGGCGGTGGACATGGCTGATGCGCCGATCGCGTCCGCGATCAGCGCCGGCGGGTGGAGCTGGGTTGTCTCCTGCCGCTGGGGGTGCCGTCACGGTATCGGCGGGTCCAGGGGGCGAGGAGTTACTACTTCACTCCTATCAGGGTGTTATGGCGCGGTGCCGTACACCGGGTTGCGTACGAGCCAATCGGAGTAGACCGGACTGCGGCGTACGGCCTCGGTGTGCGCCTGTTTGGCCTGGGCGACCACCCAGGTGGCGTCGGGGGCGGTGGGGTGCCGGCCGAGGAGCTGCCGCCAGCGCAGCGGCGCGCCGGAGAGCGGGATCATGGCCAGCCCCGGCAGGGCCTGGTGGGTCGCCTGGCAGAGCACCACGGCGCGGCCCACCTGGGCGAGGTGGGTGCAGGTCGGGACGTCCGTCTCGTAGATCGTTCCGGGGGTGAAGCCGGCTCGGGCGCACGCCATGGCGAAGCAGTCGGCGAAGCAGCCGTCGCCGGGTGTGACGGCCCATTGTTCGCCGGCCAGGTCGGCCAGCTCCACCTCCTTCTCCTTGGCGAGCGGATGGTCCTCGCCGACGAGGGCGAAGACCGGGTCGACGCTGATCGTCTCCCACAGGAGCGTTCCCGTGGGGGTGCCGGAGTCGCCGCAGGCGCCGGTCAGCACGTAGTCGAGGCGGCCGAGCTCGACCATGTTGATCAGCTCGTGCGTTGACCACGACGTGAACGTGGTGACCGTGCGCTCCGCGGCCAGCCGGTCGACCAGGCCGCCGAGTATCGGGCCGTTGGTGGCGCCGATGCGGAAGCCGGGGGAGGGGGTGTGGGCGAATCGTACGGCCTCGTCCTGCAATTCCTTGGCCGCGGGGAGCAGCACGCGCGCCCGGGCGAGCACCAGCTCGCCGAGCCGCGTGGGACGCGCCCCGTGACGGTCACGTTCGAACAGGGCGCCGCCGAGCACCCTCTCGATACGTTTGAGCTGGGCGGTGAGGGCCGGCTGTGCCAGCCCGAGCAGGGACGCGGCCTTGCTCACACTTCCCGCGTCCGCTACCGCGCGGACGATCCTGAGGTGCCTGAGCTCGAGGTCCATACCGGGAAGGTAAGGCGGCGAATCGCTCCCAAACAATGGCTATATGTCAGGAATTGTGACAGATATTGTCGGGGGTGTCTGGGGTAGGGGGAACCCATGACGACGATGGGAATAGATCCGGCCCAGCTCAGCGACGAGGATGTGGTACGCGAGCTGCGGCAACTCCATGCCACTCGTAGTGACACATTCTTCCATGGATCAGACGATGCTCTGGCACGTCACACTTCCCGTACCAATGAGCTAGAGGCGGAATACCTTCGCAGGTTCCCCGACCGCGAGGTCGATCCGGCCAGGCTGAGGGAGGGGGCGAGGCAACGTTGATGTCCGAGGGGCATGACGTCCAGGAGCTGTCGGACGTCGACATCCACGTCTACGAGGCGGTGGCCTCGCAGGTGATCGGGTCCGGCGGCGTGGCCGGCCTGGAGGCGGTGATCCGGGCGACCGGCCTGGAGGACGACGAGGTGCGCAACAGCCTGGCCGTCCTCGCGGGCCAGGGGTACGTCGTCCCGCGGGGCGACGGGTACGGCCTCGGTCCCCACACCTTCGAGGTCGAGTACTGAACGGGCGCGGGCGGCTCCGCGCCGCCGCCGCAGCGGTGCCGGCGCGGAGCCCACAGGACGGACGCGGGGCCCGCAGGACGGACGCGGAGCCCACAGGACGGACGCGGGGCCCACAAGACGGACGCGGGGCCCGCAGGACGGACGGGGAGCCCGCGGGCCGGGCGGACGGCCTGCGGGCTGTGGGGCGGGTCGAGGGCGGTGCGGCTAGGGCTTGAGGGGGCGGAGGCGGGCCCACAGGACGAAGGCGGCGCCGAAGACGGCCATCGGCAGGCCCGTCCACAGGTTCACCGCGTCCCCCAGCAGGCCGGCCACGACGAGGATCACGCCGTACAGCAGGAACAGCCCGCCGATCACCATCCGGATGTCGCTCACAGGATCACTCCGTACAACAGGGCGGCCAGGATCACGGCGCCGGTGCCGAGCAGCACCGGCGAGCGGTACCAGCGTTTGTCGCCGGCCAGGGCGTCGTCCTCCAGGTCCGCGGCGCTCAGGCCGTGGACCAGGCCGCGCAGTTCCTGCTCCGGCTTGGGCGTGGTGACCAGCGTGACGATCACCGACACCAGCACGTCCACGGCGAAGGCGACGCCCGCGCCCCAGAAGCTGGCGTTCAGCTCGGTGCCGAAGTCCACCACGCCGGCCTTGTAGGCGAAGTACGACGCGAAGGCGCTCAGCGTGCCCGCCAGCAGCCCCCAGAACCCGGCCCACGGCGTCATCCGCCGCCAGAACAGCCCGACGACGAACGTCGCGAACAGCGGCGCGTTGAAGAAGCTGAACAACGCCTGCAGGTAGTTCATGATGTTGGAGTAGCCGGCCGCGATGAACGCCGTCCCCACGCCGAGCGCCACACCGGCGACGGTGGCGATGCGTCCGACCTTCAGGTAGTAGCCGTCCGGCCGGTCGGGCCGTACGTGCGCCTGCCAGATGTCGTTGGTGAACACCGTGTTGAACCCGCTGATGTTGGCCGCCATCCCCGCCATGAACGAGGCCAGCAGCCCGGTCACCGCGACGCCGAGCACGCCGTTCGGCAGCAGGTCGCGCATGAGCAGCGGGATCGCGTCGTTGTAGTCCCGGCCCTTGCCCAGGTCGCCGAAGAGCACCAGCGCGATCATCCCCGGCAGCACCGTGACCAGCGGGATCAGCAGCTTGGGGAAGGCCGCGATGATCGGCGTCATCCGGGCCGCGTTGGTGTTCCTGGCCGACAGGGCGCGCTGCACCTCGGCGAAGTTCGTCGTCCAGTAGCCGAAGGAGAGCACGAACCCCAGCCCGAAGACGATCCCGATCCAGTGGGCCTGCATCGGGTTGGAGCCGGCGGTCCCGGCCCAGGTGTGCAGGCCGCCCTCGCCGAGCGCGCTCTGCCGTACCTTGTCGAACAGCCCGGCCACGCCGCCGACCCTGGCCAGCCCGAGCACGGTCAGCGGGATCAGCCCGGCGAGGATCACGAAGAACTGCAGCACCTCGTTGTAGATGGCCGAGGACAGGCCGCCGAGCGTGATGTAAGAGAGCACGATCAGCGCCGAGACCACCACCGACACCGGCAGCGGCCAGCCCAGCAGGGCCTCCATGACCAGGGCGAGCGCGTACAGGTTCACCCCGGCGATGAGGATCTGCGCGACCGCGAACATGAGGGCGTTCAGCAGCTGGGTGGCGCCGTTGAAGCGCCTGCGCAGGAACTCCGGGACGCTGCGCACCTTCGAGCGGTAGTAGAAGGGCATCATCACGATGCCGAGGAACACCATCGCCGGGACGGCGCCGATCCAGTAGTAGTGCACGGTCATCGCGCCGTACTGGGCGCCGTTGGCCGCCATGCCGAGGATCTCGATCGCGCCCAGGTTGGCCGACACGAACGCCAGCCCGGTGATCCAGGCGGGCAGTCCGCGGCCCGCGAGGAAGAAGTCGAGGCTGGAGCTGATCCGGCGGCGGGCGGCGAACCCGATGGCGAGCACGGTGGCGAAGTAGACCGCGATGAGCAGGTAGTCGAGGAGGTTGACGTCTAATCGCACAACCGGCCCGCTACCCGGAAATCACCGCGATAGCCGCGCTGTGCACCCCGTGCGGCGGGCGTCGTGGTGAGGTGCGATTGTGGACCGTGCGGGCCGGTCGCCATAGTGTCGAGAGGTGGACGTCGCCACCTTGACCCCCGCGCAGGCGCGGGCCCGCTTCCGCGTCGGCGAACGGGTGCCCACCGCGGGCTGGTGCCGCGGCTGGACGCAGGCCAACCTGATCGCCGTGCCCGCCGCGCTGCGGTACGAGCTGCTGCTGTTCGCCCACCGCAACCCCAAGGCCTGCCCCGTGCTGGACGTGGGCGAGCCGGGCGCCTGGTCGACCTCCCTGTTCCGCGGCGACCTGCGCACCGACCTGCCCGGCTACCGCCTCTACCGCGACGGCGAGCCCGTGGCCGACCTGGACGAGGTGACCGAGCAGTGGCGGGCCGACCTCGTGCCGTTCCTCATCGGCTGCAGCTTCACCTTCGAGGCGGCGCTGCTGGCCGCCGGCGTCCCGGTACGGCACCTGGAGCAGGGCAGGAACGTGCCGATGTACCGCACGAACGTGCCGTGCGAGTCCACCGCCTCGCTGTCGGGGCCGCTGGTCGTCTCGATGCGGCCGGTTCCGGAGGAGCTGGTGCGGCGGGCCGTCGAGGTGAGCGGCAGGTACCCGCGGGTGCACGGCGCGCCGGTGCAGGTGGGCGACCCGGCCGCGATCGGGGTGCTCGACCTGGGGCGTCCCGATTTCGGTGACCCGGTGGAGCTGCGGCCGGGTGACGTGCCGCTGTTCTGGGCCTGCGGGGTGACGCCGCAGGCGGCGGTCATGGCGAGCGGCGTGGAGTACGCGATCGGTCATCTGCCGGGTCACATGGCGGTGCTGGACGTCCGGGACGACGACTATCGAGTGACTTGACCAGATATTTCGCGGTATAGGTGGATGCTTCGGTCAGTTCGGCCGGGGTGCCTTCGAAGATCACCTCGCCGCCGTGCCGGCCCGCCTCGGGGCCGAGGTCGATGACCCAGTCGGCGTGCTTGACCACGTCGAGGTCGTGCTCGACGACGATGACCGTGTCGCCGCCGTCCACCAGCCGGTCGAGCAGGGCCAGCAGCGTGTCCACGTCGGCCATGTGCAGCCCGGTCGTCGGCTCGTCGAAGACGTACACCTGGCCGGGCTCGCGCATCCGGTGCGCCAGCTTGAGCCGCTGCCGCTCCCCGCCGGACAGCGTGCTGAGCGGCTGCCCGAGGGTCAGGTAGCCGAGCCCCAGCGCGCCGAGCCCGCCGATGCCGGGCAGGTCGAACAGGCCCGCGGCCTCCTCGGCCGTCATCGCCAGCACGTCCGCGATCGTGCGGCCCTCCACCGTGTACGACAGTGCCTCCGGACTGTACCGGCTGCCCCCGCAGGCGTCGCACACCCGGGTCACCGGGTCCATGAACGCCAGGTCCGTCCTGATCTCGCCGCGCCCCTTGCACACCGGGCACGCCCCCGTCGAGTTGAAGCTGAACAGGCCCGGCCGCACCCCGTTCGCCCCGGCGAACAGCCTGCGCAGCGGGTCCATGGCGTCGAGGTAGGTCGCCGGGGTCGAACGCGGCGAGCCGCCGATGGCCGACTGGTCGATGAGCACGACGTGCGGATGCCGGGCGACCAGCTCCTGGCGCATCAGCGTGCTCTTGCCCGACCCGGCCACGCCGGTGACCGCGGTGAGCACGCCGAGCGGCACGCGTACGGTGACGTCCTTGAGGTTGTGGGCGTTCGCGCTCTCGACGGTCAGCCAGCCGGCCGGGGCGCGCACGGCGTCCTTGAGCCCGGTGACCCGCCGCAGCATGCGGCCGGTCAGCGAGCCGCCGGACGTCAGCTCCGCCACCGAGCCCTCGAACACGACCCGGCCGCCCCGCGTGCCCGCGCCCGGCCCCATGTCCACCACGTGGTCGGCCAGCTCGATCAGGTCGCGGTCGTGCTCGACGACCAGCACCGTGTTGCCCTTGTCGCGCAGCTCGACCAGCAGGTCGCCGAGCCGGTGGACGTCGCGCGGGTGCAGCCCCACGCTGGGCTCGTCGAAGATGTACGTCATGCCGGTGAGGCTGCTGCCCAGGTTCCGCACGGTCTTGAGCCGCTGCGCCTCGCCGCCCGACAACGTCGGCGTCCCGCGGTCGAGGCTGAGGTAGCCGAGGCCGATGGCGTCGATCCGGCGCAGCGACTCCACCGCCGCCTCCGCCACCGGGTCGCCCAGGCCCTCCAGCACGCCGATGAGGTCGGTCACCTCCATCGCGCAGTGGTCGGCGATGGACAGGCCGTCGATGCGCGAGGCCAGCGCGGCCGCGTTGAGCCGCCGGCCGCCGCACTCCGGGCACGTCGCCTGCCGCACGTACGGCGCCGCGGCCTTGTCGAGCTGGTCGAGGTCGCGCTTGAGGTAGACACGTTCGAACCGGGTGACCAGCCCCTCGTAGGTGTTGGTGTACTCGCCCCGGCTGACCTTGAAGCCGCCGCCGTACAGCAGCAGGTCGCGCTCCTGCGGCGTGAAGGCGCGCAGCGGCTTGCCGGGGTCGAACAGCCCGGACCTGGCGTAGAGCTGCCACACGTACGAACCCGGCGGGGCCATCCGGATCGCGCCCTCCTCCAGCGACAGGTCCTCGTCGAGCAGCTTGCCGAGGTCGGCCTCCACCTTCTTCCCCAGGCCGTCGCAGACCGGGCACATGCCCTGCGGGTCGTTGAACGAGTACGCCGTCGCGGGCCCCGCAGACGGCTCGCCGCGCCGCGAGAACAGCACCCGCAGGATCGCGTGCACCTCGGTCATCGTGCCCACGGTCGAGCGGGCGCCGCCGCCGACCGGTTTCTGGTCCACGATCACGGCGGCGGTCAGGCCGGACATGCGCTCGGCGCGCGGGCGCTCGTGCTTGGGTAGCCGGTTCCTGACGAACGCGCTGAAGGTCTCGTTGAGCTGCCGCTGCGACTCCGTGGCGATGGTGCCGAACACGATCGAGGACTTTCCGGACCCCGACACGCCGGTGAACACCGTCAGCCGCTCCTTGGGCAGCCGCAGCGAGACGTCCTTGAGATTGTTCTGCCGCAGGCCGATCAGTTCGATGTCGCGCGACACGGGCCACACCCCCAATAGCTTTGGCTACTACCTATAGCTTAAGCTAATTCATGTGGCTGACATTCCCGACCGGCGAGCACGACGGCGAGCCGAGACGCAGGCCGAGATCCTCGGCATCGCCCTCGACGTGATGGCGGAGGAGGGCGTCGCGGGGCTGAGCCTGGCGACCGTGGCCAGGCGGCTCGGCATCCAGCCGCCGTCGCTGTACAAGTACTTCCCGTCCCGGCACGCGGTCTACGACGCCCTGTTCAGGCGCGGGCAGGAGGGCTACCTGGAGGCCGTACGGCGGGGGGCCGAGCCGTATGAGCCGGGGCTGGTGGCCATGGGGCCGTCCCTGGAGGCCGGAGCGCGGTGGATCATGGAGAACCAGGTGCTGGCCCAGCTGATGTTCTGGCGGCCGGTGCCGGGGTTCGCGCCCTCGCCCGAGGCGTACGCGCCCGCGCTGGCCGTCCACGAGCACTTCGCCGAGCTGATCAGGGCCGCCGTCGAGCGCGGTGAGCTGCATCCCGACGCCGCGGGCGAGGAGGGGCTCGCCCTGGCCGCGAGCCTGATCGCCGGGCCCGTCTCCCAGCAGCTCAGCAACGAGCCGGGCGCCTCCTACGAGGAGGGGCGGTTCACCCGGCTCGTCCCCCGGCTGCCGGCCGTGTTCGCGGCGGTGTACCCGCCGCCGTGAGCTGGCCGCCGACCGGCGGCGCGCCTCGCCGGTTGTCGATCTCCAGGTGCGGCACGACGGGCGGCTCGTCCACCCGGATGTTCCTCAGGTAGTCGGCGAATGCCGCCAGCTTGCCGGCGTCCCTGGCCAGGCCGCGCGCCTCCAGCCGGGCGCGCAGCGTCGGCCCGTCAGAACGCACCCACAGCAGGCGCACGGGCGGGCCGCCCAGCTCCGCCACCCACCGCGCCCACCGCGCCGCGTCGTGCACCTGCGTGGTGAACGGGCCGTCGAGCAGCACCGGGCAGCCGTGGCCGCGGATCTGCGCGGCGATCCTGGTCAGGCCGGTGTACTCGTGCTGCTTGACGTGCCGGTCGTACCAGGGGCCCTCGCGCTCGCCCTGGTCGCGGCCGTGGGCCCGCAGGACCTCCGCGGCGAGGTCGCCGTAGACGGTGTCCTTGTCGAGCAGGGCGGGCACCGGCGACAGGCGGGCCAGCAGCTCGGCCGCCACCGTGGACTTGCCCGCCCCCGGCGGCCCGCTGATCACCCACACGGTCGTCATGCGCCCAACCTACGCGGATCTGCGTACACGGGTGCCTCGCCTGGGCGGACGACGTGAGGCGCGCCCGCGGACAGACTTCCTGCTCATGCTGACCGTCTTCGCCAGAGCGTTCCGGGTGCCGGAGCTGCGCAGGAAACTGCTGTTCACGTTGGGGCTGATCGTGCTGTTCCGCCTCGGCCAGATCATGCCCGCGCCCGGCGTGGACGTCGTGGCCGTGCGGCAGTGCGTGGGCTCGGCGAGCGGCGGCGTCTTCGACATGATGCAGATGCTCAGCGGCGGCGCGATGCTCCAGCTGTCGGTGTTCGCGCTGGGCGTCATGCCCTACATCACGGCCAGCATCATCCTGCAGCTGTCCGCCGTCGTGGTGCCGCGGCTCGACGCCCTCAGGAAGGAGGGGTCCAACGGGCAGGCGCGGATCACCCAGTACACCCGTTACCTGACCGTCGGCCTGGCCGTCCTGAACGCCACCACCGTCGTCACCCTGGCCCGGTCGGGGAACCTGCTGCCCGGCTGCGCCCGTCCGCTGCTGCGCGACCAGGGGCTGCTCGCGGTGTCGGTGATCGTGGTGACGATGGTCGCGGGCACCTGCGTGGTCATGTGGATGGGCGAGCTGATCACCGACCGGGGGATCGGGAACGGCATGTCGATCCTGATGTTCACGCAGGTCGTGGCGGTGTTCCCGGGGTACATGGCGAAGATCTTCGTGCTCACGCCGTTCGGGTTCGCGGTGATGCTGGCGGCCGGGCTGTGCCTGGTGGCGGCGGTGGTGTTCGTCGAGCAGGCCCAGCGGCGGGTGCCCGTCCAGTACGCCAAGCGCATGGTGGGGCGGCGCATGTACGGGGGGAGCAGCACGTACATCCCGCTCAAGGTCAACCAGGCGGGGATCGTACCGGTGATCTTCACCTCGTCGCTGCTCTACGTGCCGACGCTGGCCGCGCCGCTGCTCGGCGCGGAGGCGGGCGCCTGGGTCTCGCGCAACCTGACCGCCGGCACCCATCCGCTCTACATGAGCGTGTACGTGCTGCTGATCGTCTCCTTCGCCTACTTCTACGTCGCGATCACCTTCAATCCCGTCGAGGTGGCCGACAACATGCGGCGGTTCGGGGGGTTCGTGCCGGGGATCCGGCCGGGCGCGCCGACGGCCCGCTACCTGGCGTACGTGTTGTCGCGGCTGACCGCGCCCGGAGCCTTCTACCTCGGCGTGCTGGCGCTGCTGCCGCTGGTGGCGTTCGCGATCCTGCGCGACCCCGGCACGCAGCAGAACTTCCCGTTCGGCGGGACCAGCGTGCTCATCATGGTCGGCGTCGGGCTGGACACGGTCAAGCAGATCGAGGCCCAGCTCCAGCAGCGCAACTACGAAGGCTTCCTCAGGTAGGCCGCGAGCCCGGCTCAGACCGGCGGCGCGAGCCCGGCCCGCATGGCGAACACCACGAGCTGGGCCCGGTCGCGGGCGCGCAGCTTGACCATGGCCCGGCTGACGTGCGTGCGCACGGTGTCGGGGCTGATCACCAGCTCTCTGGCGATCTCGTCGTTGGACCGGCCCGTCGCCACCCACGCCACCAGCTCACGCTCGCGCGGCGTGAGCGTGCCCAGGCCCTCGACGGGCTCGGCGCCGCCGCGGCCGAACAGGCCGATGACCTTCCTGGTGATGGACGGCGACAGCAGCGCCTCGCCCGCCGCCACCACACGCACGGCGTTGACCAGCTCGTCGGGCGCGCTGTCCTTCAGCACGAAGCCGCTCGCCCCGGCCTGGAGGGCGGCGAAGACGTACTCGTCGACGGCGAACGTGGTCACCACGACGATCCGGGTGCCGGCCAGCGTCGGATCGGCGGCCACGGCGCGCAACGCGGACAGGCCGTCGGTGCCGGGCATGCGGATGTCGAGCAGCAGCACGTCGGGACGGGTGCGGCGGATCAGGTCGAGCGCCGCCGCGCCGTCGGCCGCCTCGCCCACGCACTCCATCCCGGGCTCCCGCTCCAGCAGCGCCCGCAGCCCCATCCGCACGACGGCCTGATCGTCGGCGATCGCCACCCTGATCGCCCGGCCCCCGGCGTCGTTCCCCGCCAGGTCTGTGGGGGCGCGCCCGTCCGGGCCCGGGTGGTGGGGGCCGGGGGTGGTCATGCCTCGCACCGGGGGAAGCGGGCGGTCACCTGGAAGCCGCCGCCCTCGCGGGGCCCGGCGGTGAGCCGGCCGCCCGCCTCGGTGACGTGGGCGCGCATCCCGGCCAGCCCGCGGCCCTCGGCGGAGCCGTTCCAGCCCGCGCCGCGGTCGGCCACCTCCAGGACGAACGCGCACGGGCCGTCCGCCAGGCGCACCGACGCCCTGGTCGGGCCGGCGTGCCGGAGCACGTTCGTGAGGGACTCGCGGACCACCCGGTAGACGGCGCCCCTGAGATGGACGGGCACGGCGGGATCGGCGGGCTCGACGTCGACCGGCAGGCCCGCGGCGCGTACGCCCGCGATGAGACCGGGCAGGTCGGCGGCCGGCGGGTCGATGCCGTCGAGCGCGGCGCGCAGTTGGGCCAGGGCGGTGGTGCTGGTCTCCCTGATCGCCCGGAGCGAGGCCCGTGCCTGCTCGGGGTCGTCGTCGAGGGCGACGAGCGCGAGCCCGGCCTGCATGGCGATGGCGGCGAGGCCGTGACCGGCGGCGTCGTGCACCTCCCCGGCGATCCGTGCCCGCTCGGCCGCCACCAGCTCGCCCCCACCGAGGGACACCTCCGGCCACCCGAGCACGGCCTCCGCCGTGTGCGGGGCGGCGGTCGCGAGGGCGTCGGCGGTGGCGACGGGGCGGGCGGGACGAACGGTGGCGGCGGGGTGGGCGACCGCGGGCGCCGGGATCCCCCAGGCCGCACCCGCCGGCCAGGCCCCGAGCCCCGGAGCCGCACCCCCGGCCACCAGGCCGCACAGCGCCCCGCCCTCGGCAACGGGCGCGGCCGGGCCGAACGCGGACGGTGGCGTGCTGTGCGAGGCGAGCGCCGACGGGCGCCCGGTTCGGGAGGCGAGCGCGGACGGTGGCGTGCTGTGGGAGGCGAGCCCTGACGGCGGTGGGGCGGTGTCGGAGGCGTGGGACGAGGGCGGGGGCTCGGTGTCGGCGGCGGCCGCCGCTGCCGCGGCCCTGGCCTGCGCGAGACCGTTGAACGACCACGGGACGGCCAGCCACCCGGCCCAGGCCAGCATGACCACGACCGGGATGTCACCCACCCGGCTCAGGCGCGACAGCGCCGCGAACGGCCTGCGCAGGCGCCCGCCGCGTTGCGTGTGCTCGCTCACCATCCCCCACCCGGCCAGGCTCGTGTCGCCCCTGATCCTAGCGAGTTCTGGGCGGCACGGTCCGATCACCGCCCGCCCCGAGACGATCTTGACGGGAGGACCCGGATCAGAGCCCCGGGCGTGCGCATGCTGCTCGACGGGGGGAGCGCATGCCGACCAGGGGCGGCACCTCCCGTCGGCCGGCCTGCGCAGGAGGGCAGGCCGGGGTCAGCGCATCCCGTCGGTCGGCCGGGTCAGCGCATGCCGTCGGTCAGCCAGCGCAGGGGGTTGTCGTGGGTGATCTGGCGGATGACGTCCTCGCCGGTGCCGGCCTCGCGCAGGCGGGGGAGCAGGCTGTGGAACAGGTGGGCGTAGCCGCAGCCGCCGTAGCGCTGGACCTGGGCCACGCGGCTCAGCCCGGTGCTGAGGAGCAGGCGGTCGGCGTGGCCGTCCTCGATGAGGCCGAGCGCGATCCTGGCCGCCTGGTCGGGGCCGAGCGTCAGGACGCTGAGGCTGACGTACGCGCCCGCCTCGGCGATCTTGCGTGCGCCGCCCAGGTCACCGGAGTAGCCGGCGGCCACGCGGGAGCCGGGCAGGTTCTCGCCGAGCAGGATCTCCAGCAGCGCCGGGGCGTTCTGGCCGTGGGTGGCGACGGGCAGGCGCGACTGCCGGGAGGCGCGGGCGGCGGCGCGCAGGCAGCGCTCCTCGCGGGCGGTGGGCTCGGGGCCCCAGCTGCCGACCTCGCCGATCACGCCGGGGAAGACGCCGGTGCCGTCCACGCCGCTGGAGATCTCGGTCATCAGGCGCCGGGTGAGCTGCTCGACGTCCTCGTCGCCGACGTCGCTGAACGGCTGGGCGAAGAAGCCGGTCGAGGCGATGACCGGCACCCGGCTGCCCGCCGCGATGCGGGCCAGGGCGGCGGCGTCGCGGCCCATGCCGAGACAGGTCAGCTCGACCACCAGGTTGAGCTCGTCGGACTGGCGCAGCTCGCGGAGCTCCGCGGTGACAGTGGTCTCCTCGTCGAGCCAGCGGTGGGGGTCGGACTCGATGCCGACCGCCCAGCGCATGTCGTTGCGCAGGTGCTCGTGGGGGAGTACGGCGCCGTTCACCGCGGCCGCGCGAATCGGGCCGGTGACGGTGCGAAGGATGACCTCGGGCATAGCAGACATTAACCGATAGTTGCCGGAATCCCCTCCCTTCTGGCGGGAAATTTTACTCTTCGTCCTGTTTGGTGAACTGCTAGTGGTCTGCAAGTGTTCCTGTCGATGTGAGCCGTATCCTGAAAAGCAGCCGACGACACGGGGGAGACGTGCCGATCCAGAACTCCGAGACGGGCGACGCCGACGTGATGAAGGACGAGGCCGCCGAACGCTCCGCCATGCCCGCCCGCCGCAGCGGTCTGAGAGGCCGGCTCGACGGCATACGGTCCACCCGCGCGGGTGCGCTGACGCTGAAGATCGTGGTCGGCGTCATCGGCGCGGTGATGGTGGTCGGCGGCCTGATCATGGTGCCGTTCCCCGGGCCCGGCTGGCTCGTGGTGTTCGCCGGGCTGGCGGTGCTGGCCACCGAGTTCCACTGGGCCCACCGGGTGCTGGAGTTCGGCAAGCAGACGCTGCACGCCTGGACCCAGTGGTACAAGCGGCAGGGCTGGACGGTGCGCATCCTCGTGCTGCTGGTGACCGTGGCCGCCGCCGCGGTGATCGTCTACTTCGGCATGCTGACGCTCGGCATCGACCTGCTGGAGATCGCCCAGCGTTTCGTCTAGTTCCGGAGGGGCTTTCAGACCGGGTCGTTATCGCTCCCGGAATCGCCGCCTTTCCCTGCCTATTCTGCGGGCGTGCTCGCTCACCTCGCCGTCGCGCTGTCGCTGACGTTCCTCGCCCCGGCCGCTGCTCGGGCCGACCTGGTGTTGCCGGAAACCGGTGGCATGAAATATCAGGAGAAGTCGGGAGACCCGGTACGGCTCAGCGCGTACGGCCTCGGTACCGGCCGCACGTACCTGCGCGCCGCCACCGGCGACGCCTTCACCCGGCAGAAGGGCCTGTCGGAGGTGGCGGTCTCGCCCGACGGCCGCCTGACGGCCGGGGTGCCGTCCTCGTACCGGGCGGGCTACGACTCCGTGGTCGTCACCGACCGGGCCACCGGCAAGACCGCGCGGATCCGTACCGTCAAGAAGCCCATGACGGCCGCCTACGCCTCCTGGTCCAGGGACGGCAGGAAGGTCGCGCTCACCGTCGAGCAGAAGAGCGGCGGGACGTGGCGGGTGCTCGGCTTCACGGTGGTGGACGTGCGCGCGGGCACCGCGAGCACGGTCCGCGTCGCGGGCCTCGCCCGGCGGGCCGGCTTCTGGTGGAGCCCCGACGGCAACCTCGTCAGCATGTACGGCACCGGCCTGCGCGTCTACCGCCCCACGGACGGCGCGGTGCTGCGCACGTACGCGGACGTGGGCCTGCCGACCGGCCCCGAGGACTCCTACGCGCCCTCGGGCAAACGCCTGACGACGTGGTGCCCCTCGCGGTTCAAGGAGCAGGTGTGCCTGGTCGACCTGGCCACCGGCAGGATCGCCCAGCGCGTGGCCGTCAAGCCGGCGGCCCTGTTCGGCTGGTGGGACGACACCCATCTGATCGCCGTCACGACGGCCGGGAAGGGCCGCCGTCTGTCGGTGCTCGACCTGACCGGCCGGACGACGCGGGTGCTCGCGGACGTGCCCGCCGCCACGTGGGCCGCCGAGCTGTGGGTCAACTTCGCCAGGACCCGCGTGTCATAGGTACAGGCCCGTGCCGTGGTCGGTCTCCTGGGTGGCCACCGCGTGCAGGTCGCGCTCGCGCATGACGAGGTAGACCCGCGCGTGCACCTCGACCTCGAACTGGTCTTCCGGGTTGAACAGCACCTTGTCGCCCACCTTGACCGCGCGCACGTTCGTGCCGACGCCGCAGACCTCGCCCCACGACAGCCGGTTGGCCATCTTGACCGTCGCGGGGATGACGATCCCGGAGCCGCTGCGCCGCTCCTCGGCCTCCTGCTCCAGCCGGATCATCACTCGGTCGTGCAGCATCTGTATCTCGAACTTGGGCGCTTCCACGGGTCACAGTTTACGAGCCGCCGCGGCTCCGGAATCCCGCGATCGTCCCAGGTCCCGCCTTCCCCTGCGCCGGGTCACGAGAGCAGGCCACGGGAGCAGGGTCACGGGAGCAGGAGCTCGGCGTACACCGGACGGTGGTCGCTGCCGACCGGCGCGAGCACCCGGAAGTCCCGCACCGCCATGCGGTCGCCAGCCAGCACGTGGTCGATCGTCACGCCGGGCAGCGGCCCCCATCCGCCCCACGTCGTCGACAGGCCCCGGCCCATGGCGTCGGCCGCGTCGCGGTATCCGGCGGCCAGCAGCTCGCGGAGCGGAAGGTGGTCGAGGGTGGCGTTGAAGTCGCCGGCCAGCACGCGCAGCCGTCCGCCGCCGCGCGGCAGGCGGTCCAGCCCCGCCAGCCAGCACGGTAGCCTGCCTATCCGCTTGGGGGCGCACGGATGCACCGAGACGATCTCCACCCGGGCCCCGCCGGGGTGCTTCAGCACGGCCGTGGCCTGGCCGAAACCGCCCGACTCGATCAGCTCACCGGCGGCGAGGGGATGGCGGGCGTACACGGCCGAGCCGCCGGCGCCCTCGACGGGCCGGGTCACCGCGTACGGCAGCAGCTCGCGCAGCCCCGCAGCCGCCAGCCGCCGCTCGGCGAGGGGCGTGAACTCCTGCAACGTCAGCACGTCCGGCCGCAGCGACCTGACCAGCCCCGCCAGGTCCGTCGCGTCGGCCCTGCCCACCAGCAGGTTGGCGGCCAGCACGCGCAACGGCGCGCCGCGGCCGGCCGGCGCGGGGTCGGGCAGTGCGCGGGGCAGCACCGCCAAGCCCAGCGCCAGCACCGTGACCAGCGCGACCGCCCCCGCCGCCCACCGCCGCAGCAGCCCGGCGAGTGCCAGGGCCAGCGCCGCCCCCACCGCCGCGTGCGGCGTGAACGCGACCACCGGCACCCACGGCCAGTCCGGCTCGAACCCGCTCAGGCGCACCGCCGCCCAGACGGCGAACGGCGTCACCGCGATCCAGCTCATCCAGCTCTTCCAGCTACGCACGTCCTGTATCGCCATATGTCGTGAAAAGCGTTCACGGCGTGAGAAAGTGTGCTGCATGCGCGACGTGGAAGCCCGGGTCCTGGACGCCATCGACGAGGCGGAGACCGTCGGCCTGCTGGCCGAGACGGTGCGCGTCCCGAGCGTCACGGGGACCGACGCCGAGTCCGATCTCCAGCACCGCTTCGCCCGCCTGCTCACCGAGGCCGGCCTGGACGTGGACATCTGGAGACTCGACCTCGCCGACCTCACCGCGCGCGCCGGTTTCCCCGGCACCGAGGCCCCGAGGCAGGAGGGCTACGGCGTCGTCGCCGTGACCGAGGGCGAGGGCGTGCCGGCGCTGGCCCTCCAGGGTCACGTGGACGTCGTCCCGACCGGTGACCTGGCCAAATGGGAGGGCAGCGACCCGTTCGCCGCCCGGATCACCGGCGACGTGCTGCACGGCAGGGGCGCCTGCGACATGAAGGCCGGCCTGGTGGCCAACCTGGCCGTCGTACGGGCGCTGAAGCGCGCGGGGGTGCGCCTGGCCAGGCCCCTCGCGGTGCACTGCGTGATCAGCGAGGAGGACGGCGGCCTCGGCGCGTTCGCCACGCTGGCCAGGGGGCACACGGCGGAGGCCGCGGTGATCACCGAGCCCACCAGCGGCGCGGTCATCACCGCCAACGCCGGCGCGCAGACCTTCCGGCTGGAGGTCGCCGGCCGCGCCGCGCACGGCGCCACGCGGTACGAGGGCGTCAACGCGATCGAGGTCTTCTGGCCGGTGTTCGAGGCGATCAGGCGCCTGGAGGCCGAACGCAACCGGGACGTGCCGGAGCTCTTCGGCGGCAACCCGATGCCGTACCCCATCGAGGTCGGCACCGTGCGGGCCGGCGACTGGGCGAGCACCGTGCCCGACCTGCTGGTCGCCGAAGGGCGCCTCGGCGTGCGGCTGGAGGAGGACCCCGCCGCGGCGCGGGCGGCCTTCGAGGAGGCCGTCGCCTCGACCGGCCATCCGTGGCTGCGGGACAACCCGCCCACGGTGACCTGGCCGGGCGGCCAGTTCGCCAGTGGCCGGCTGCCCGCCGGGCACGAGCTGCTCGGCGCGGTCAACGAGGCCGTCGCCGACGTCGCGGGCCGCCGCCCGGCCGAGGCCGCCGCGCCGTACGGGAGCGACCTGCGCCTGTACGCGGCGGGCGGCGTCCCGACCCTGCACTACGGCCCCGGAGACGTCCGGTTCGCGCACGCCCCCAGGGAGCAGGTCGAGCTGGCCGAGCTGCGTGAGGTCACCCGCGCGCTGGCGCTGCTCGCGGTGCGCCGCTGCGGCACTCTCTGAGGGCCCCCTACAGGACGGTCACAGGGACGACTCGACCGGCAGGCCCGCCCCGACCCAGTCCTCGATGCCCTCGGCGTACCGGCGCACGTCGGTGTAGCCGAGCGCGGTCAGCCGGTTGGCCACGGCCTTGCTGTTGCCGCAGGCGGGGTTGGAGCAGTAGGTGACGATGGTGGCGTCCTTGTCGGGCAGCAGCTCGGCGGCGCGCTCGGCGACCTCGCTCTCGACCAGGGCGACGGCCCCGGGCAGGTGCTGCTGGGCGTAGTAGGAGCCGCCGAGCGTGTCGAGCACGGTCACGCTGCCCAGACGGGCGTGCAGCTCCTCGCGGGTGATGGTCATTGTGGCCTCCAAGCGAAATGGACTAAAGTCCGGATGTGTGGATGGCCAGGAAACTAACGGACCGCAGTCCGGTTCGTCAAGCGAGCCGCTGGAGCTGCTGACCGGCAAACCGGTCAGGGAACGCGCGGACGCGGCGCGCAACAGGGAGAAGGTGCTCGCGGCCGCCGCGCGGCTGTTCGCCGAGAAGGGCGTGGAGGCCGTGTCGATGGACGCGGTCGCCGCCGAGGCGGGCGTCGGCAAGGGCACGCTGTTCCGCAGGTTCGGTGACAAGTCGGGGCTGGCGGTGGCGTTGCTGGACGCCCGCGAGCGCGACCTGCAACAGCGCGTGCTGTCCGGACCGCCGCCCGTCGGCCCCGGCGCGCCGGCCGCCGAGCGCCTGACCGCCTTCACGGCCGCCTACCTCGACTACCTCTACGCCCACCTCGACCTGGTGCGGATGTCCGAGACGGCCAGCCCGGGCGCCCGCTACCGCATCGGCGCCTACCGCTTCTGGCACCGTCACGTGGCGATCCTGCTGGCGCAGGCCCGGCCCGGCGCCGACGCCGACGTGCTCGCCCACACCCTGCTGGCCGCGATGGGCGCGGAGGCGGCCGGGGTGCTGCGCGAGGAGTACGGCCGCGAGCGCGCCGCCGCGGGCATCACGGCCCTGGCCGCCGCCCTCGCCCGGCCGGTCTAGCTGAGGCGGCCCGGCTCAGGCGGGGGCGGCCACCCGCCGCCGCGCCTCGGGCACGATCATCGGCGTGCCCGACTGCGGGTCCTGGATGATCTCGCACCGCAGGTCGAACACCCGGTGGACCAGCTCGGGCGTGACGACCTCGGCCGGCACACCCTCGGCCACGACCTCGCCGGCCCGCATGACGATCAGGTGGGTGGCGTACCGGCACGCCTGGTTGAGGTCGTGCAGCACGGCGACCATGGTCCGGCCGGCCTCGTGCAGGTCGGCGCAGAGGTCGAGCACCTCGATCTGATGGGAGATGTCCAGGAACGTGGTGGGCTCGTCCAGCAGCAGGATCGGCGTCTCCTGGGCCAGCGCCATGGCCAGCCACACCCGCTGCCGCTGCCCGCCGGACAGCTCGTCCACGATCCGGTCGGCCAGCCCGGCGACGTCGGTCGCGCGCATGGCCTCGGCCACGGCCGCCTCGTCGGCCCTCGACCACTGGCGCATGAGCCGCTGGTGCGGGTAGCGGCCGCGGGCCACCAGGTCGGCCACGCTGATCCCGTCGGGCACGATCGAGCTCTGCGGCAGCAGGCCCAGCCGCCGCGCCACCTCCTTCGACGGCAGCGCGGTGATCACGCTGCCGTCCAGGTGCACGGCGCCCTTCCTGGGCTTGAGCATCCTGGCCAGCGCGCGCAGCAGCGTGGACTTGCCGCACGCGTTCGGGCCGATGATCACGGTGAAGGACTCGTCCGGGATCGCCACGCTGAGCTCGGTGGCCACGACGCGCTGGTCGTAGGCGAGGGTGAGGCCGGTGCCCGACAGGCGGTGGTCAACCATCAGTGACGGTCCTTTCGCAGGAGCAGGGCGAGGTACGTGCCGCCGACGGCGGCGGTGACCACCCCGACGGGAAGCTGGGTCGGGGCGAGCAGCCGCTGGGCGACCAGGTCGGAGGCGGTCAGCAGCACCGCGCCCATGAGCGCCGAGGCGCCCATGGTGACGCCGGGGGAGCGGGTCAGCCGGCGGGCGATCTGCGGCGCGGCCAGCGCGACGAAGACGACGGGCCCGGCCGCCGCGGTGGCCACGCCGGTCAGCAGCACCCCGGCGGTGATGGCCGCGGCCCGTACGGCCTCGACCTTGACGCCCATGGCCCTGGCCGCGTCGTCGCCCATCTCGATCATCCGCATCGGCCGTGCCACCAGCGCGCACACCGGCAGCAGGACGGCCAGCGCCACCGCTACCGGGATCGCGTGGTCCCACCCGCGCCCGCCGAGGCTGCCGGTCAGCCACGCGCCCGCGGTGGCCGCGTCGTTGATGTTGGCCCTGGTCAGCAGGTAGTTGTTGACCGCCAGCAGCAGCGTGTTGGCGCCGATGCCGACCAGCACCAGCCGGTAGCCCTGCACGCCGCGCCGGAAGGCCAGCGCGTAGACCAGGACGGCGGTGACCACGCAGCCGGCCAGCGCGCCGCCCGCGATCGTCATGGCCGAGCCGCCCGCGACGACGGCGAGGATGCCGCCCGTCGAGGCGCCGGCGGTGAAGCCGATGAAGTCGGGGCTGCCCAGGGGGTTCTTGGTCAGGCTCTGGAAGATCGCGCCGCCCGCCCCGAACGCCGCCCCCACCAGCAGCCCGGTGACCACGCGAGGGGCCCGCAACTTGCTCACGATCAGCTCGGCGACCGGGGTGCCCTGGCCGAACAGGGCGTCCAGGATGTCGGGCACGGAGACGGTGAACTCGCCGGTGGCGATCGCCGCCACGCCCACCACGCAGCCGATGGCCACGAGGGCGGCGCAGACGAGCAGGGCCCGGGGCGCGAGCCGGACGGACCAGGGGCCGAGACGTACGGTCACAGCGCCGCCACCCGCCTGCGCCGGGCCAGCAGGATGAAGATCGGCGCGCCGATCACCGCCCACACGATGCCCACCTGCACCTCGCCCGGACGCGCGATCAGCCGCCCGACGACGTCGGCGCCCAGCAGCAGCACCGGCGCGGCCAGCGCCGAGTACGGCAGCACCCACCGCTGGTCGCCGCCCACCAGAGCGCGCACGGCGTGCGGCACGACCAGCCCGACGAACCACAGCGGCCCGGCGGCGGCGGTCGCGGCCCCGCACAGCAGCGTGACGGCCACGCCGGTGAGGACGCGCGTCCTGCCGACCGCGACGCCCAGCGAGCGCCCGGCGTCGTCGCCGAGCGAGAGCATGTTGAGCGGCCTGGCCAGCGTCATCCCGAGCGCCAGCCCCGCCACCATGAACGGCGCCAGCCGCACCAGCGTGTCCGCGTTCTGCCCGGCCAGCGAGCCGGTCAGCCAGAACCGCATCCGGTCGAAGGTCTGCGCGTCCATGCGCAGGATCGCCGAGGCGACGGCCGTGAACACCATGCCGAGCGCGACCCCGGCCAGCGCCAGGCGTACCGGGCCGGCGCCGGAGCGCCCGGCCGCGGCCAGCGCGTAGACGACGACGGAGGCCACCGCGGCGCCGCCGAAGGCGAACCAGACGTACACGGCGGGGTCGGAGAGGCCGAACAGGCCGAGCGCGAGCGTGACGCCGAGCGCGGCGCCCTCGTTGATGCCGAGCAGCCCGGGGTCGGCCAGCGGGTTGCGGGTCAGGCTCTGGATGAGCGCCCCCGCCAGGCCCAGCGTCGCGCCGACGCCGATGCCGAGCAGCGTGCGCGGGATGCGCAGCTCGCGGATGACGACGTGGTCGCTGGAGCCGTCCGGGGCGAGCAGCGCGTCGATCACCGTCGAGAACGGCACCGACCGCGCCCCGAGCGCCACGCTCGCCATCGCCACCAACGCCAGCACCCCCGCGGTCACGACCAGCCCGGTCACCAGCACGGACGCGGACCGGCGCGGTCGCGGGCCCTCCCCGGTCGCCGGCGCGGAACCGGACCGGTGTGGTCGCGGCCCCTCCACGGTCACCGGCGGACGCCCGCCGGCGGGCTCAGCCGTGTCCTCAGCCGGGCGCACCCGACCCCCTCTCGTCGTGGTCAAACTTAGGCAAGGCTAATCTAATGTCTCCGTAAGAAGGCAAGCCTAACCTTAGGAGATGGACATGTCGGGACCGGTATTCGCGCGCAGAGGCTTCCTGGCCGCCACGGCAGGGCTCGCGGCGGCCCTGACACTGTCGGCCTGCGGCGGCGGCACCCAGGCGGCGGGCGAGGGCGGCGCGACCGCCTCCGCCGCGCCCGCCGCCTCCGCCGCGCAGGGCTGGACGTTCACCGACGACCGCGGCAAGAAGCTGGACCTGCCCGAGCGCCCGTCCCGGGTGGTGGCCCAGGTGGGCGCCGCCGCCGCGCTGTGGGACTTCGGCGTGCGCCCGGTCGCCGTCTTCGGCCCGCACAAGCTCGCCGACGGATCCCGGGACCCGCAGGTCGGCGACGTCGACATCGCCAAGGTCGAGGGCCTGGGCAACGTCTGGGACGAGTTCAACGTCGAGAAGTACATCTCCCTCCAGCCCGACCTGCTGGTCAGCAGCATGTACGTCAAGGGCGACCTCTGGTACGTGCCGGCGAAGTCGAAGGAGACCATCGAGCAGGTCGCCCCCACCGCCGGCGTCATGCTCACCGGCCGCAGCGCCACCCAGGTGATCGGCAAGTACGAGGAACTGGCCAGGTCACTGGGCGCCGACCTCCAGGGCGTGCCCGAGGCCAAGGCCCGCATGGAGGCCGCGACCAGGGAACTGGCCGCCTTCAAGGACCTCAAGATCCTCATGATGTCCGGCGGCGCCGACGCCATGTGGGTCGTCAACCCGCCCGAGTACCCCGACATCGTGCATCTCACCGAGAACGGCCTGAACATCGTCAAGCCCGCGAAGGTCGACGACGGCGGCTTCTTTCAGACTCTGAGCTGGGAGAACGCCGACACCTACGACGCCGACGTGATCCTCTACGACACCCGCACCCAGTCGCTCAAGCCCGAGGAGATGCTGAAGAAGCCCACCTTCGCCAAGCTCCCGGCGGTCAAGGCGGGCCAGTTCTACCCGTGGCGCGCCGAGGCCCCCTTCAGCTACCAGGGCTACGCCGCGTTCCTGGAGGAGCTGGTGTCGAACCTGAAGAAGGCCAAGAAGCTTCAGTAGGCCCCGCGCACCTCGACGATCTCGGCGAGCGGGAACTCCAGGTAGTCGCCCGCCTCCTCGCACCAGGCGTCGAGCGCCCCGGCGCGCAGCTCGCCGTGGCTGATCGTGGCCGTCAGACCGTCGGCCAGGGTGATGCCGGCCCGCACCCCCCGGTCGACGACGAAACCGAGCAACGACTGCTGGGCGGTCGGCAGCCTGGTCGCCATCCTGCCGATGACCGCCCAGGTGCGGCCGTGCCTGCCGGAGTCGTCCCGGCCGGCCGCGACCAGGCGGCGGGCGTGCTCGTGCGGGTCGGGGGCCGGCTCGGCGATCACGTACTGCGCGTGCGGCTCCGAGCCGGGCGTGAACTCCGACAGCTCGGCCACCTGCCCGCCGGGCAGCAGGATCAGCTTGCCGTTGTGCGGCTCCTCGGCCCTGGCCCGGTGGATGGTGATCTCGCCGGTGTCGGAGACGGGCACGGGGGAGTAGCCGTTCTCGCGCAGGGCGGCCAGCGTGCGCTCGGCCGGCGCCGCGCTGATCAGCACCGTGGGGGCCAGCAGCCGCAGGCCCAGCCGGGCCAGCCGGCGGTGCCCGGCGATCTCGGCGAGCAGCGCGGTGTCGCCGGCCTGCACCACACAGCCGACCGTGGAGACCGTCACCTCGCCGTGCCGGCGCGCGGTGTCGCGCACCAGGTACTCAAGGGGCTGCGGGATCGTGCCGACCGTGGCCAGCTCGTCGAGCAGCTCGTCGGCGTCGTAGCCGTGGTCGAGCGCGCCGCGCACGCTCTCGGTGGTGAAGCGCCACACCGAGGCCGCGCCGCGCGACTCGCGCTCGGCCACCCGGTCGAGCAGCGCCGCCAGCTCGGCCGACGGCGGCCCGGTCACCACCGCGGTGAGGTCGGGGCCGAACAGCGCGCTCCTGCGCACGCTGGCCAGCGCCCTGGTGGACGCCTCGGCCAGGACCGGATCGTGCTCGACCTGCGGGACGGCGTCGTCGTTCTCGTCGCCGGGGCCGGCGGTCAGCCCGGCCAGGGCGCGGCCGAGGTCGGTGAGCGCGCCGTTGGCCAGCAGGCCGAGCAGCGTGGCCTCCTCCAGCACGGCCGGCGCGCACTCGGCCAGCAGCGCCTGGTCGAGCAGCGGGGCGTGCCAGTGGACGTTGCGCACGAGGCTGCCGCGGTCGGCGAAGGCGGTGCCGGCGGGCAGGTGGGCCAGTGCCGCCAGCACGGCCCTGCGCACCCTGGCCACCGCGCTGCCCGAGGGGTCGTCGCCGAGCACGGTGGCGTACTTGCCGTCGACCTTGCGCAGGGACGAACGCTCCATCCGCCACCACGCCGACAGCAGCACCCGCAGCCGGGCCGAGCCCTCGTCGAGCCGCCAGCGGTCGAACCGCTCGGTGGGGATCATGCCGCCCGACTGCTCGTCCCAGGCCAGCAGCCGGGCCACCGCGCAGACCTCCAGCAGCAGGCGGGTCTCGTCCTCGTCGCAGCCGGTCTCCTTGGCGATCCTGCGGACCTCGCGCACGCCCACGCCACCGGTCTTGAGCAGCGGCAGCGGGGTCTTGGAGGTGTTGTCGAGCAGGGCCGCGCAGCGCTCCACCACGTGCGGGGCGGCCAGCGTCATCAGGTGGTCGACCTCCTCGGGGTCGACCGGGATCGAGGCCACCTCGGGCGCCTCGGGCTGGAACGGCGGATGGTAGCCGGGGCCGCGCAGGCTCAGCGCCACCTCGCGGGGGATCTCGGCGACGTGCCAGCTCGGGCGGAACAGCAGGCCGTGGTCGGCACACCACTTCTCCGGCGTGCCCGGGGTGACGAACCGGCCGCCGTCGACGTCGCGGGCGGGGCCGTCCCAGGCGAGGCGGCCGAGCAGCGCGAGCGTGCCGTCGGGGGCGGTGGCCGTCAGCCGGTCGAGGCGGCCGGGGTCGGACAGCAGCTCGATGACGCGGGCGATCGTGCGCCGCTTGTTGCCGTGGGCGGGCAGGCCGAGCACGCGGGCCAGGGCGCGCAGGGCGTCGTTGCTGATCGTCCAGGAGTTGAGGTAGTGCTCCAGCGGCTCGCCCAGGCCGAGCGGCGCCGCCCACCAGCGCGCCACGCCCTCGGCCAGCCGGATCACGCCGTCGCCGTCGGGCCAGGCCAGCGCGTGGTCGTAGAGATGGTCGAGCCAGGGGGCCAGCGTCTCGCCCGGGACGCCGAGGAAGGCGGCCAGCCCCTCGGGCGTCGGCCGGCTCATGGTCAGGCCCGCCTCGGCCAGTTGCAGGGCGGGCAGCGGCAGCCCCCGCATGGCCTCCATGACGGCGAAGCCGTTGCCCAGGCGCTGGGCCAGCGTGTCGAGCCTGCGGGGCCAGGGCGGCGCGATGGCGTCGGGCCTGTTGGCCAGGATGCGGGCAAGCCGGTTTTCGTCTAGTGTGCGCAGCCAGCCGAGCAGGTGATCTTCCATCTGTCAGCACTCTCATGGGGTCGCGTGGGACTCACCGTGAGCCATGACCATCCACGGTAGTGCAGAGCACCCCTCCGTCAGGAGAGGACTGCCCAGACGATCTTTCCGTGGGGCGCGAGTGCCGACCACCCCCAGCGGAGGCTGAGTGATTCGACGATGTGGAGACCCAGGCCGCCGGTGTCAAGGGGGCCAGGGTATCGCAGCACGGGCACCGAGGTGCCGGGATCGGTGAACGCGCTGGTGACGAGCGAGCCGCGGCGCACCAGGGACATGTGGACCGGGCGCTGGCAGCGGGGCTCGTCGAGGCGCAGGCCGTGGCGCAGGGCGTTGGTGGCGAGCTCGGAGACCACCAGTTCCATGTTCTCGACCAGCTCGCCGAGCCCCCAGCCGGACAGGGTGCCCGTGGTGAAGCTGCGTGCGGAGTGGACCGAGGAGGCAGTGGGCGGGAGCACGTACGTGGCGCTCGCGGACGGGCCGGTCACCAGGAGATCGCGAGCCGCCTCCGGCCACCAGCCGACGGGCGGCCACCAGTCGAACGTGGTCCACTGGCCGGGCGCCGTGGTGGATTGCACGTGATCATTCTGCGGCAATCTCTCGTGCAGGTGCAAGAGCGAATGCACGTGCAGACAACTCGTGCAACCGCTACGGTTCTCCTCAAGTGGTCAATATGGGGGAAAGGGGATCTTGTCCGCGGCCCATGATCTTTCGGCCGCCAAGTGACAGACTGTGTCTTCAAGGAAACGACACAAGGAGCAGCACGTGTCCATTGATCCGCCCGGCTCCGGCTCGACCGTTCGGCGCATCATGCTGGGTGCGAGCCTCAGGCGCCTGCGCGAGGCCTCCGGGCTCGACCGCGGCCAGGCCGGGTTCCACATCCGGGCGTCCGAGTCCAAGATCAGCCGCATGGAGCTCGGGCGTGTCGGATTCAAGACACGTGACGTGGAAGACCTGCTCACCCTGTACGGCGTCGTCGACGATGCCGAACGCCGTGCCCTGCTGGAGATGGTCCGCGAGGCCAACACCCCCGGGTGGTGGCACAAGTACTCCGCCGAGCTGCCCTCGTGGTTCACGACGTACGTGGGCCTGGAGGAGGCCGCGAGCGTGATCCGTACCTATGAGGTGCAGTTCGTGCCCGGCCTGCTGCAGACGGCCTCGTACGCGCGATCGGTCTTCCAGCTCGGCAACCCCGACGCGAGTCCGGACAAGATCGAGCGCCGCGTGCACATGCGCATGCAGCGCCAGGAGCGCTTCACCCAGAAGGACGGCCCCAAGCTGTGGGCCGTCATCGACGAGGCGGCGCTCAAGCGGACCATCGGCGGGCGAGAGGTCATGTCCGAGCAGCTCCAGCATCTGCTGGAAGTCGCCGCCCTGCCCAACATCACCCTCCAGGTGATGCCGTTCAGGTTCGGCAAGCACGCCGCCGAGGGGGGCGCGTTCAGCATCTTGCGGTTTCCCGAATCCGACTTGTCGGACGTTGTCTACGTCGAGCAGCTCTGGGGTGCCCTGTACCTGGACAAACGTGAGGACATCGACCCGTACCTCACCGCCATGGAGCAACTGTGCGTGGAAAGCACCACGCCAGGGGGCACCGTCGAGCTCATCGGCGGTCTTCTCAGAAAGATGTAGATGAACCACACCTACAACGGCATGCCCGCGGCCGACCTCACCCAGGTCGCCTGGCGCAAGAGCCGCTACAGCAACTCGCAGGGCAACTGCGTGGAGCTCGCGAAGCTTCCCGACGGAGGGATCGCGGTCCGCAACTCGCGCTTCCCCGACGGTCCTGCTCTCATCTATACCCGCGACGAGATCCGGGCCCTGGTGCTCGGCGCGAAGGACGGCGAGTTCGACGGCCTTCTCGTGTAACAGCCTGTTCACCTCCGGCGCGCTCCCTTAACGGGGGCGCGCCGGTGGCGTAACCGGCGGGGACTTTCCGCCGGTCAGGATGTCGCACATGCTCGACCGGATGAATCTGTACCCGATCGCCGACGACGTGCTGCTCGCGCCGGGCGGCAAGGTCGTGGTCCGCACGTACGGCGTGGCGCCCGCGGGCGCCGCCATCTCCTACCGCACCTGGGTGACCGGCCTGCGCGACCAGCCGCGCTACTGGCACTGGGGCCACTTCGAGGACGCCGCCTCCGGGCATCGCCGGGTGCTGGAGTGGCTGACCGGCAGGGGCCCGCGGCCTTCCCAGGCGCTGACCTGATCGCTATCCTCGTGCCAAGCAAATGCTTGGTAGAGGAGGCGTGGTGCGGCGCGCGATCCACCTGCTCGAAGAGGTCGACTTCCGGCCGATGAACTCCAGGCGTCCGCTGGAGTACCTGACCTGGCTGACCCGCTACAAACGCGAGGACGAGAGCCGCGCCGAGCCCGCCCTGACCACCGGCATGTCCATCAGGTCGCGCGAGATCGACCTCGTCGGCGCCTTCTACGCCGTGGGCATCACCGGCCACCCCCAGTTCAAGGCCGTCACGCTGTGGGACTGCCACGGCGGGTGGGACGGCGGCTGGCGCCAGATGATGGGCATCTACCAGGGCGTGGACGAGCGCCTGTTCCTGTCCGACATCGACGACCTGCGCTTCTCCGCCTTCTCCCGGCCGCTCGGCGCCGCGCCGGGCTGCCCGCCGCTCGCCGAGGCCCCCGCCGCCGACTTCTACCTGTTCGAGAGCGCCCGCGTGCGCCCCGGGGCCGCGCTGGACTACCTGGAGGCCGTCCGCACCGAGCGCGCCCCGCTGCTGGCCGAGCACGGCCACACCCTGACCGGCCTGTACGAGGTGCTGTTCTGCGACACCGAGGCCGTCACCATGTGGGCCGTCTCGCTGGATGACCACCTGGCCACCCAGCGGGCCCGCGACGCCGCCC
This sequence comes from Nonomuraea sp. NPDC005730, assembly GCF_040630865.1. NCBI lineage: Bacteria > Bacillati > Actinomycetota > Actinomycetes > Streptosporangiales > Streptosporangiaceae > Nonomuraea > Nonomuraea sp. NPDC005730. The sequence continues at coordinate 26,114 of NZ_JBEXYK010000006.1, read as the reverse complement.
TCGGGCTCGACGACGAGGTCCCGCCCGATTCCCGGCTGCTCGACTGGGGCAGGCGGGCCCGCGGCTACCTCGAAGGCCCTTGGCGCGAGACCCTGCTCGCGCCGTTTCCGGGCAGCCGTCTGGCGCGGGAACCGCGGCCGGGTTAGCGTCGGCTGCGGAGGCAGCCATGACGGACCCGTACCTCTATGGCGAGGATGAGGGCGACCTCCTCGCCGCACACCCGGAACACGGCACCGCCGTCCCGCCTGCGGGGCCGCCGCCGGGGCTGCGCGCGGCCGTGTTGTCGGGGGCCCGCCGCCGGCGCGCGCCCGCCGCGGGGGGCGTGGCGTCCGTGACCGTGCCGTACGCCGAGCAGGTGGCGCTCATGGACGACCTGCTCGCCGAGCTGAGCCCGCCCCAGTGGGACGCCCCGATCGCCCGGCACGGCACGGTCCGCGACCTGGTCGGGCACCTGGCCGCCAACGACGCCACCGTGGCGTCCTTCATGGGCCTGCCCGGCGCGGGCGCGGCCCGGGAGCACCGGCGCTGGCGGGAGCAGGCCGGGGCGTTGCTGGAACGGCTCTCCAGGGCCGGGGAGGTGCTGCTCGGGGTCGAGGTGGCGCTGGCGGGGGTGCGTCCGGCCCGCGCGCCGCTGCGCCAGGCCCTGGTCCAGCGCACGTTCGAGACCTGGACGCACGCCGACGACATCAGGGCCGCGACCGGCCGACCGCCCGCGCCGCCGCGTGCCGGGCACGTGCGCCTGATCGCCGAGTTCGGCCTGGCGCTGCTCCCCCGGGCGCTGCGGGGCCCGTGCCGCGACGTCTCGGTCAGCGTCGTGCTGACCGGCCCAGGGGGCGGCACGTGGACGGTCCCGCTCTCGCGCACCCCGGGCCGGGACGCCGGGCTGATCTCGGCCGGCGCGGTGGACTTCTGCCGGCTGGTGGCCGGCCGGTGGCCGCCGGACACCTTCCCGCACGCGTCGGAGGGCGACCGCGACCTGGTCCGCGACCTGATCCGCGCCGCCGCCACCCTCGGCTGCGACTGACGAGCCCTCCTCAGGCCACCGGCGAGTTCCAGCTCAGCAGCACCGGTTCGGCGTGCTCGAAGCCGAGCCGGGAGTAGGTGCCGGTGTCGAGCCTCAGCAGCCGGCCGTCCGCCGGGCCGAGGCCGAGCCAGCGGGCGGCCAGCACGCGCAGGAAATGGCCGTGCGCCACCAGCACGACCCGCCCCTCGGCCCCGCGGGCCCGCTCGATCACCCGGTCGGCGCGCGCGGCCACCTCGGCGGCGCTCTCGCCGGGATGCTCGGCGTCGCCGGGGATCACGCCGTCACGCCACAGGTACCAGCCGGGCCGGGTCTTCCTGATGTCCGGCGTGGTGATGCCCTCGTAACCGCCGTAGTCCCACTCCCACAGGTCGGGGTCGACCTCGTAGTCCGTCAAACCGGCCAGCTCCGCCGTACGGCGGGCCCGCTGCGCGGGGGAGACCAGCGCCAGCCCGAACGCGGACTCCTTGACCAGCGGCGCCAGCGCCCTGGCCTGGTCCTCCCCGTCGGGCGTCAAGGGCAGGTCGGTACGGCCGGTGTGCCGGCCTGCCGTGCTCCATTCGGTGGCTCCGTGCCTCAGCAACAACATCTCATCCATGAGGTCCATCATCCGGCAGAGCCGCCAGCTCCTCGACGACAGGGGTGAAGGCGGCCAGGTCGCGCTCGTGGTGCAGCACGAGGTAGGAGACGCCGTGCGCGTCGCGCCAGTGGCGCAGCTGGTCCACGATGTCGCGGCGGGTGCCGAGCAGCACCTGCGGCGTGTCGCCGAGCCCCGAGCTGTCGGCGGCGCTCCACGACTCATCCGGCTTGCGCTCGCCCACCTGCATCACGCTGGTGCCGATCTCCAGCAGGTGGTGGCGGGGGCTCCGCCGCAGCAGCGCCAGCTTGGCGAGGAACGCCTCCGGTCCGGCGTCGCGCGGGTCGGGGCCGGTGCCGTCCGGTTTGACGCGGGTGCCGAGGTTGACGATGTCGGCGTGCTCGGCGGCCAGGGCCAGCATGCGGGGGCCGCCGCCGCCCAGCAGGATCGGCGGGCGCGGGCGCTGCACCGGCCGGGGCTCCTGCTCCAGCCCGGCCAGGCGGTAGTGCGCGCCCTCGTACGTCAGCGGGCCGTCGCCCCACAGGCCCTTGATCACCTCCAGGGCCTCGCGCAGCCGGTCGAGGCGCACGCCGGGCGGGTCCAGCCGCAGCCCGGCCCGTTCGTACTCGTCGGCCATCCAGCCGGTGCCGAGGCCCAGCTCCAGGCGTCCGCCGGAGAGCAGGTCCAGGGTGGCGGCCTCCTTGGCCAGCACGGCCGGGTGCCGGAAGTCGTTGGCGAACACCAGCGTGCCGACGCGCAGCCGGGTGGTGGCGCAGGCCGCCGCCGTCAGCGCCGCGACGGGCGCGAAGCGCGGGCCGACCAGGTGGTCGGGCACCAGCAGCACGTCGAAGCCGGACGCCTCCAGCCGCCTGGCCCGCTCGGCCCACTCCTTGCCGGACCGCGCCCCGCGCAGCACCGCACCGAACCTGAACCGTCGCACGGCAGCCTCCTCGTCCCGGATCTTACCAAGCGCTTGCTTGGAGTGGCACACTGGTGGCCATGGAGATCCCGGTACGCCAGGCGACGGACGACGAGGCGGCGTTCTTCGGCGAGCACGGCTGGGTCCGCCTGGACCGGCTGGTCGCCCCGGACACGGTCGGCGAGCTGCGCGAACGGGCCCGCGAGCGCCTGCGGTCGCGCAGCCGGGCCGGGAACACGCCGGTCGACCGGGCCTTCGGGCAGTCCCGCGACGTCGCCGCCGAGGACGAGCTGTTCGGCGCGCTGAGCACCAGCCCGGCCATGGGCCGCAACGCCGTACGGCTGCTGGGCGGGGTGCGGGCCGTGCGCGTGCAGGTCACCAACCTGCTGGTCAAGGAGCCGGGCGAGCACGGCGCCACCGAGTTCCACCAGGACTTCCCGTGGATGCCCATGGACCGCTCGGCCATGCTGACCGTGTGGCTGGCGCTGGCCGACGTGCCCGCCGACATGGGGTCGCTGCGCTTCTACAGCGGCTCCCACCGCTGCGGCCTGCTCGGGCGCAGCTTCACCCGCGCCGGGGACGACCAGCTCACCCAGCATCCCTGGATCGCGCAGCTGGAGCTGTCGCCGCCGCTCGACCTCAAGGCCGGGGACGCCACCGTGCACCACGCGCTCACCGTGCACGGCGCGCCCGCCAACCGGTGCGACGCCGCCCGCCTGTCGTTCACCGTCACCTACTTCGACGCCGACGCCCTCTACACCGGGCTGCCGTACCGGCAGACCGACGGGCTCGGCCTGGAGGTCAACCGGCCCTTCGAGCACGAGAGGTTCCCGTGCCTGAGACCGTGACGGGGCCGGTCGCCGACCTCGGGGCGACGCTGATGCACGAGCACGTGTTCGGGCTCAGCCCGGAGATCCTGTGGAACTGGCCGGACGTCCCCGAGGGCTGGGACCCGGAGCGGCGGGCGCGGGAGGCGGCGGCCAAGCTCGACGCGCTCAAGGCCGAGGGGATCGACACCATCGTCGACCTGACCGTCGTCGGGCTCGGCCGGTACGTCCCGGCCGTCCAGCGGGTGGCCGAGCTGACGTCGGTGAACATCGTGGCCGCCACCGGGCTCTACACCTACGACGCGCTGCCGCCGTACTTCGGCAACCGGGGGCCGGGGTCGCTGTTCGGCGGCCCGGACCGGCTGGCCGAGTTCTTCGTCCGCGACATCGCCGAGGGGATCGGGCGGACCGGCGTGAAGGCGGCCATGCTGAAGTGCGCCTCCGACCACCTCGGCATGACCAAGGGGTGCGAGCGGGTGTTCCGGGCCGTGGCCGAGGCCCACCTGGCCACCGGCGCGCCGATCACCACGCACTCCCACAGCGCCTCCAGGGGCGGGCTGGAGCAGCAGCGGCTGCTCGGCTCGCTCGGCGTGGACCTGGAACGGGTGGTGATCGGGCACGCGGGCGACTCGACGGACCTGGCCTACCTGGAGGAACTGCTGGCGGGCGGCTCCTACCTGGGCATGGACCGGTTCGGCATCGAGACGATCAGCTCGTTCGAGGACCGGGTGGCGGTGGTGGCGGCGATGTGCGAACGCGGCCACGCCGGAAAAATGGTTCTAGGTCACGATTCGTACTGTTTCAATGACCGGTTCGACCCCGACGTCGTACGGCGTCGCCACCCGAACTACCACCTCCTGCACATCTCCCGCGACGTCGTGCCCGAACTGCGCAGCCGCGGCGTCACCGGCGACCAGCTCCACCAGATGCTCGTCGACAACCCCAGGAGGATCCTGCGATGACCCCCGCGCCGACCCCTGCGACGACCCCCGCGCCGGCCGAGGACTTCGACGTCGCCGCCGACTGGCACGTCGCCGCGCCGTACGACTTCCTGCGCCGCCTGCGCGCCGGACAACCGGTGTTCCGCAGCGAGCACCTGGGCGCGTACGTGCTGACCCGCCACGCCGACGTGCGCGCCGCGTACGGCGACCCGGCCCGCTTCTCCTCCGAGGGGTCGCTGACGATCTCCCGCAGCCTCACCCCGCAGACCCGCGCCAAGCTGGGCGAGCACGGCTCGTTCCTGTCCAGCTTCGTGGCCAACGTGGACCCGCCCGACCACACCCGGCTGCGCCGCTCGGTCTCCCGGGCCTTCACGCCGCGGGCCGTCACCGCCATGGAGGAGCGGTTCCGGCGGCTGAACGAGGACGTCCTGGACCGGATCGCCCCAAGGGGCCGGGCCGACTTCGTCGCCGAGATCGGGCACGAGCCGTCGGTCAAGCTGACCGCCCGCTTCATCGGCGTGCCCGAGGCCGACGAGGCGTTCGTGCAGGCGCACGTCAAGGACTGGTTCATGCTGTTCCTGTCGCCGCAGCCGCCCGCCCGCCAGCTGGAGCTGGCCGACAGCTTCCTGGCCTACCTCGACTATGTCGACCGCCTGGTGGCCGCCCGCGCCAAGGACCCGCAGGACGACTTCACGTCCCTGATGACCTCGCTGATCGGCGACGAGCTGAGCCATCGGGAGGTCGTCGAGCTGATCTCCACGATCCTGCTCGGCGGCAACGACACCGTCCCGAACCAGCTCGGCAACAGCGTCCTGCGGCTGCTGCGCGAGGACGCCTGGCCGGTGGCCCCGGCGTCGATCCCGGGGGCGGTCGAGGAGTGCATGCGGATCGACGGCGCCTCGCTGGGCTCCTTCCGCCATGCCGTCCAGGACGTCGTCCTGCACGGCGTGACGATCCCGGCGGGCTCGCTCGTGCTGCTGTCCACCGACTCCGCCGGGCACGACGAGACCGTCTTCCCCGACCCGGAACGGTTCCTGATCGACCGTCCCAACGCCGCCGACCACCTGGTCTTCGGGTACGGCATCCACTTCTGCGTCGGGGCGGCGCTCGGCCGCCTGCAGCTGCGCACCGCGCTCGACGTCCTCGGGCGCCGCCTGCCCGGCCTGCGGCTCGCCCCGGACGCGCCCGTCGCCTACCGCAGGTCGCTGGTGGGCCGCGGGCTGAGCGCGCTGGAGGTGGAGTGGTGAGCGCGGACGTCCCGGGCGGGCGGTCCGGCGGACCGGGCGAAGGGCGGTTCGGCGGGCGGGTGGCGCTGGTGACGGGGGCGGGGTCCGGCATCGGCGCGGCGTGCGCGGTCCGGCTGGCCGCCGAGGGCGCCCGGGTGGGCGTGCTCGACCTGCGCGCCGCCCCGGCCCGGGCCATCGCCGCCGCCGTACGGGCCCGGGGCGGCGCCGCCCTGGCGCTGACCTGCGACGTGTCGGACGAGAAGCAGGTGGAGGAGTCGGTGGCCGCGCTGGTGGCCGTCTTCGGCCGGGTGGACGTGCTGCACTCCAACGCCGCCTGCCTCGACCGCGACGTCTACGGCCGCGACGGCGACCTGACCGCCATGGACGCCGCCGTCTGGGACCGCACGATGGAGGTCAACCTGCGTGGGGCGATGCTGCTGGTCAAGCACGTCGTGCCGGTGATGCGCGACGGCGGCGCGATCGTCCTGACGTCCTCGGTGTCGGGCCTGACCGGCGACGTGGACCACGCCGCGTACGGCACCTCGAAGGCGGCCCTGGTCGGCTTCACCCGCTACGTCGCCACCATGTACGGCGCCCGCGGCATCCGCTGCAACGCCGTCGCCCCCGCCCTGGTCATGACCGCCGCCGCCGAGCGCGCCCTCACCCCGGAGCAGCTGGCCGACAAGGCCGCCGAACGCCTCCTGCCCTGGCCCTGCGCCCCCGACGACGTGGCCGACCTGGTCGGCTTCCTGGCCTCGGCCGAGTCCCGCTGCATCACCGGCCAGACCATCGCCCTCGACGGCGGCACCCTCGTCCACCGCCCGGAACACGCCATCCACCGCTCCCGCGCCTGACCGGAGGGGGCGGTGGGCGGGAGCCCGGCCGGGGGCTCTAAGGTCGGGAGAAAAGCGGACTAAGGGGGACGGATGGAGCCGGTCGCGGTCGGGCTGATCGGGGCAGGGCCCTGGGCGGAGATGGCGCACGCGCCGATGCTGGCCAGAGGTCCCCACACCCGGCTCGCCGGCGTCTGGGCCCGCCGCCCCGAGCAGGCCGCCAGGCTCGGCGCCCCCGTGTACGAGCGGGTCGAGGAGCTGTTCGACGCCTGCGAGGCCGTGGCGTTCTGCGTGCCGCCCGGTGTGCAGGCCGAGCTGGCCGTCCGCGCCGCCCACGCGGGCAAGGCGCTGCTGCTGGAGAAGCCGCTCGCCGACTCCGTCGAGGGGGCCATGCGCGTGGCCGAGGCCGTGGCGGAGACGGGCGTGCCCTCGCAGATGATGCTCACCATGCGTTACGCCACCCCGACCCGTACGTTCCTGGCCCGCTGCGCCGAGATCCAGCCGTTCGGCGGGCACGCCGCCAACATCTCCGGCGCGCTGCTCGGCGGCAACCCGTTCGCCACCCCGTGGCGGCTGGAGCGTGGCGCCCTGCTGGACGTCGGCCCGCACGTGATCGACCTGCTCGACGCCGCACTCGGCCGGATCGTCGGCGTGCGCGCGCACGGCAACCCGCTCGGCTGGACCGGCCTGCTGCTGGAGCACGAGGGCGGCGCGGTCAGCGAGGCGTCCCTGTGCATGGCGGCCGTCGGCGACCTGCCGCCCTCGACCTTCGAGGTGTACGGCAGGACCGGCAACGCCGTCCTGCTGCCCGGCGACGAGGACCCCTTGGAGGTCGTGGCCGAGGAGTTCGCCCAGACCGTCCGGCGCGGCGGCGGCCACCCGTTGGACGCGGCGCACGGCCTGCGCCTCCAGGAGGTCATCGCCGCCGCGGAGGCGCAGCTCGCCGCCTGACCCGCAGCCTTCGGCGCCGGGGCCCGCGCCCCCTTGACGTCGAGGACGTCTGGGGCATTGATAACGTTTGTCCGACGCGCAGTGCTGCAGCGAAGTCCGGTGCGAATCCGGCGCTGTCCCGCAACTGTCATAGCCAGGTCGCCTGCCTCTGCGCCGACGTCATCAACCCTCGTGGAAAAGGGTGATCCGTCGCTCAACGCGGGTCTCTCGGTTCCGACAGTGTGAAAGGACTACTCGTGAGGCCCGTACGCACGGCCTTCGCGGGCGCGCTGCTGGGAACGCTCGTCCTGGCCGGATGTGGCCAGACCGGCGCCAACGTCGCCCCCTCCAACCCCCCCTCCAGCCCCCCTGTCAGCCCCCCTGCCGCCACCGCGGCGGCGAGCACCGGGGACTTCCCGGTCACCGTCGAGGCGGGCAACGGCAAGGTCACCCTCGCCAGGAAGCCCGAACGCATCGTCTCGCTCTCGGCCACCCACACCGAGACGCTGTTCGCGGTCGGCGCCGGCCCGCAGGTCGTCGCGGTGGACGACCAGTCGAACTACCCGCCGGAGGCGCCCAAGAGCGACCTGTCCGGCTTCAAGCCGAACGTCGAGGCGATCATCGCCAAGAAGCCCGACCTGGTCATCCTCTCCAACGACCAGGACAAGATCGTCGCCGAGCTGGCCAAGGTGAACGTCCCCGTCCTGCTCGAACCGGCCGCGACCGGGCTGGACGAGGCGTACGAGGAGATCAGCGAGATCGGCGCGGCCACCGGCAACAAGGCCAAGGCCGACGAGGTCGTCTCCGGCATGAAGGCGGCCATGGCCAAGCTGGCCGCCGACGCCCCCAAGGACAAGAAGCTCACCTACTACCACGAGCTCGACCAGACGCCGTACGCCGCCACGTCCAAGACGTTCATCGGCCAGGTCTACGCCATGTTCGGGCTGACCAACATCGCCGACCAGGCCCCGGACGCGGCGGGCGGCTACCCCAAGCTGTCGGCCGAGTTCGTCGCCCAGGCCGACCCCGCGCTGATCTTCCTGGCCGACGTCAAGTGCTGCCAGCAGAGCAAGGAGACGCTGGTCAAGCGGCCCGGCTGGAAGAACCTCTCGGCCGTCAAGAACGACCAGGTGGTCCAGCTCGACGACGATCTCGCCTCCCGCTGGGGCCCGCGCGTGGTGGACCTGGCCCAGGCGATCGGCGCGGCCGTGGCCAAGGCCGGCGGCGCGGGCTGAGCGTGACAGGCAAGGCCCAGCCGTCGAGGGCGCGTCCCGTCTGGGTGGCGGGCGCCCTCGCCGTGCTGGCCCTCACGATGGTCGCCGGGCTGCTCGGCGGCGCGGCGGACATCTCGCCGTGGCAGGTGGTCCTCCAGGTGGCGGACTGGTTGCCGTTCGTCTCGGCCGACTCGGGCCTCGCGCCGGTCGAGCAGGGCCTGCTGTACGAGCTGCGCCTGCCCAGGGTGCTCGTCGCCGCGGTCGTGGGCGGCCTGCTGGCCATGGCCGGCGCCGGGTACCAGGGCGTGTTCCGCAACCCGCTGGCCGACCCGTACCTGCTGGGGGCCGCCTCCGGCGCCGGGCTGGCCACGACGCTGGCCATCGTGCTGCTGCCCGGCGCGAGCGCGAGCATCCCCGTCGCCGCCTTCGCCGGGGCGGTGGGCGGGGTGTTCCTGGCGTACACGCTGGGCAACGCGGCCGGCCGCTCCGGCGGCACCGGCGGGGGCACCGCGACCCTGGTGCTGGCCGGGGTGGCGGTCACGTCGTTCCTGACCGCGATCCAGACGTTCGTCCAGCAGCTCAAGGTCGAGGAGCTGGAGCGCATCTACTCCTGGATCCTCGGCGACGTCGGCGGCGGATGGGACCAGCTCCTGCTGGTGCTGCCGTACGCCGCGGTCTCCTCCGTCCTGCTCCTGCTGCACGGCCGGATGCTGGACGTGCTCAGCGTCGGCGACGAGGAGGCCGGCAGCCTCGGCGTACGGGCCGGCCGGGTACGCCTGACCGTCCTCGTGGCCGCCTCCCTGGCCACCGCGTCGGCCGTCGCGGTCAGCGGGCTCATCGGGTTCGTCGGCGTGGTCGTGCCGCACGTCGTCCGGCGGCTGGCGGGCGGCTCGTACCGGATCGTGCTGCCGCTGTCGCTGATCGGCGGCGCGGCCTTCCTCGTGGCGGCCGACCTCATCGCCCGTACCGTGATCGCGCCGGCCGAGCTGCCCATCGGGGTCGTCACGATGTTCGTCGGGGCGCCGTTCTTCGTCGGCGTCCTGCGCATGACCAGGCGGGTGGCCACGTGATCGGCGTACGGGCCCTGTCGGTGCGCCTGGGTGAGCGCGACGTGCTGACCGGCGTCGACGCGCACGTGCGGCGCGGCGAGTGGCTGGCGATCATCGGGCCCAACGGCGCGGGCAAGTCCACGCTGCTCAAGACCGTCATGGGCGCGATCGTCCCGCACCGGGGCGAGGTCGCGCTCGACGAGCGTCCGCTCGTCGCGCTCAAGCCCCGCGAGCGCGCCAGGCTGCTGGCCTACGCCCCGCAGACGCCCGCCCTGCCGCCCGACATGACGGTCTTCGACTACGCCCTGCTGGGGCGCACGCCGTACATCCCCTACCTGGGACGGGAGAGCCGGCACGACCGCGAGGTCACCGCGTCCGTGCTGGACCGGCTGGACCTGACCTCCTTCGCCGGACGCCGCGTCGGCGAGCTGTCCGGCGGCGAGCGCCAGCGCGTCGTGCTGGCCAGGGCGCTGGCCCAGCAGGCCCCCGTGCTGCTGCTCGACGAGCCCACCACCGCGCTCGACCTCGGCCACCAGCAGCAGGTGCTGGAACTGGTCGACCGCCTGCGCCGCGCCGACGGCCTGACCGTCGTCACCACCCTGCACGACCTGACCGTCGCCGGCCTGTACGCCGACTCCCTGATGCTGCTGGCCGACGGCCGCGCCGCCGCCACGGGCCGCCCCGAACAGGTGCTCACCGAGGCGCTGATCGGACGGCACTTCGACGCCCGTGTCAAGATCGAGCCGGGCCCCGACGGGCGGCCCGTGGTGCACCTGGTACGAGGTGGGACGTGAAGCTGACCTATCGCGTGGAGGAGGGGACCCGGCTGGGGTCCCTGCTGTGGGAGTTCGGCCCCGGCTTCCGCATGATCTCCTCGGCCATGCTCGGCGGCGGCATCGGCCCCCGCGAATGGGTGCTGAACGCCCAGGTCGTGGCCGGTTACGCGCGGATGGACCCGGTGGACCACCTGGTCGAGCTGGGCCCGCCCGGACCCGGCGTCGGCATGCTGACCGCCGCCTCCGTCGACCGGTACGTGCGGGCCGCCGACGGGGGAGCGGAGGCCGTGGCCACCGTCGGGCTGCGCGTCCCCACCTGGGCCGCCGCCCCCGAGGGCGCCGCCGACCCCGAGCTCGCCCCCATGCGGGCGGGCACCGTCAACATCGTGACCGTCCTGCCCGTCGCCATGACCGACGCCGCCCTGGTGAACCTGGTCATGACGGTCACCGAGGCCAAGACCCAGGCGCTGATCGAGGCCGGCTACCCCTGCACGGGCACCGCCTCGGACGCCGTGTGCGTGGTCGTCCCGCAGGACGGCCCCGAGCAGCTCTTCGGCGGCCCCCGCTCGGAGTGGGGCGCCCGCGCGGCCCGCGCCGTCCACACAGCCGTCCGCCGCGGCGCCGAGGCGTGGCGTCCCGGTGACTACAAGTGACTATCTTCGGGAAGTACGATGTCGACGAGGGCGTGACTCCCGATACTGAGTGGGTGACCGCATTGGCGATCGAACCGACAACGAGGCGCACCGTTCTTCCCGGCGCGCCGCCGTTCACAGTCGACGACCTGCTCAGGTTCCCCGACGACGGGAACCGTTACGAGCTCTTCAATGGGAGCCTAGTAGTGAGCCCTGCCCCCACCCCCCTGCACCAGCGAGTGATCTCTCGGCTACTGGTGATCCTCGACGACGCGGCCCCCCTCGGGCTGGAGGCGTTGACGACTGTCAACGTGCGTCCCGGCGAGAAGGACTTCTACATCCCCGACCTCGCCGTCGTGCCGGAGAAGGCGTGCGAGTCGGTGCCGCTCATGTTCGCCCCCAGCGACCTGCTGCTGGCCGTGGAGGTGGTCAGTCCCGGCACCCGGACCTTCGACAGGACCACCAAGGCGGCGGCCTACGCGGCAGCCGGAATCCCCGTCTACTGGCGCGTTGAGCCTGATGAGGGGCCGACGCTTTACGTCTACGAGCTCGACGACGACTCCTACAAGGGGCCCGTCGCGTATGAGGCGGGCACCACGGTCAGTCTCTCGGCGCCCTATTCGGTGAGTTTCGACCCGGCCGTCCTGACCGGTCCGCGGGGTTCGAAGCCGTAGTCCTGGGCGGCGCCTTCGGCGGTGATGTGGCCGGACTCCAGGTCGGCCTGGATCGCCGCCGGGTCCCTTTCCGACGGGGGGCCGAGGCCGCCGCCGCCCGTGGTCTCCACGACGAACGCCTCGCCCGCCGCGAACCGCACGTTGTTCACCTTCGAGGCCAGGCGTTCCACCCGCCCGTCCAGGTGGCGCTTGTGGAAGCCGCCGACGCGGCCCGGCAGGCCGCCGTCCCGGCCCGGGGGCGGGAGGCGGAGGCGGTCGCCGCGGGTGGTGACGTGGCAGTCGGCCAGGAAGCGGTAGACGGTACGCGAGCCGAGCCCGCCCCGGAAGCGGCCGGGCCCGCCGGAGTCGGCGATCGTCTCGACCGACTCCACGATCAGCGGGCAGCGGCTCTCCACCGGCTCGGCCTGCGGCACCGAGTTGCGGCCGATGCCGAAGTGCACGCCCGTCGCGTCCGGCCCGTCCAGCCCCCGCCGGGCGCCCACCCCGCCGAAGTCGTAGGACAGGTGGATCCAGTACGGCGCCCCCACCGCGGCGATCGAGAACGGCTGGAGGATCCCGCTGGCCGCGATCGCGCGGTCCGGCATCGCGTCCGACATCGCCTGGAACACCGCTTCCATGGCGGCGTAGATGGGGACGTACCGGCCGCCGCACGGATGAGGGGAACGGGCGTTCAGCAGGGAGCCCTCCGGCAGGACGACGTCGATCGCGCGCAGGCAGCCGTCGTTCATCGGGATCGTCGGGTCCAGGAAGCAGCGCACCGCGAAGACGGCCGCCGCCAGCGACTGCGACGCCGAGGCGTTGATCGCGGCGGGCACCTGCGGCCCGGTGCCGGTGAAGTCGAGGACGGCCGCGTCCCCGCCGAGTGTGACGGCGACCCGTACGTGGTGCGCCACCCCCGGCCGCACCCCGTCGTCGTCGATCGGGTACGACGCCTCGAACCGCCCCCGGGGCAGCTCCGCCAGCGCCGCGCGGGTCCTGGTCTCGGTGTGGTCCAGGTAGTCCTCGACGCCCGCGGCCAGGCCCGCCACGCCGTACTCGGCCATCAGGGCCTCCACGCGGGCGGCGGCCACCGCCGTCCCGGCGACCAGCGCCCGCACGTCGCCCATGACCTTGTCGGGCGTGCGGCTGTTGGCCCGCAGGACGGCCTCCACGGCCGGTTCCAGGCCGTCCCGGGTGGCCAGGCGGACCGGCGGGAGCTGGAGCCCTTCGAGGAAGATGTCGGTGGCCAGCGGCGCCATCCCGCCGGCCGACAGCCCGCCCAGGTCCGAGACGTGGATCATGGTGGCGGTGAAGTAGGCCGGGACCCCGCCGGCGAACACCGGCCGGTAGACCAGCAGGTCGTTGGTGTGCACGCCGCCCCGGTAGGCGTCGTTGAGCGCGTACGCCTCGCCGGGCCGCATGGTGTGCGGCGGGACGTCCTTCAGCAGCTCGGGCAGCGCGACCTTCAGGGCCATGCTGTTCATCAGCGTGGTCGCCATGGACTGCGCGACCAGGCGGCCCCCGGCGTCCAGGATCGCCGCCGAGGCGTCGGAGCCCTCCACGATGAACGTCGAGTACGCCGACCGCACCACCACGATGCTGGCCTCCTCGGCGGCCACGACCAGCGCGTTCCTCAGCACCTCGGCGGTCAGCGCGTCGTTCACCGCGCACCCTCCAGGGTCAGGCGCACGGCGCCCGCCGGGCCGGTCGCGGCCCGCCAGCCGGGCGGGACGACGATCGTGGACTCGGCGTCCTCGACGATCGCCGGGCCGCGCACCCGGTCCAGCGTCCGCCGGGTGTGCACGGGGACGTCGAGCCACCCCCCGGCCTCGGGGAAGTACGCCCTCCTGCGCCCCTCCGCACCGCCCTCCGCACCGCCGCCGGGCGAGTCAGGCCCGGCGGGGGCGGGGGCGGTGACGCGGACGCGGTAGCTGACCAGCTCGATCTCCCCCTGCTGGACAATCCCATACACCTGGGCATATTTCGCGAAAAATCGCGACGCCAGCTCCTCCCGCGACTCCGCCCAGTCCACGGTCAGGTCGTGCGACTGCCCCTTGAAGCGCACGTCCACCGACCGGGCCACCCGCACCCGGGCGACGCCCAGATCGGCGGCGGCGTCGGCGGCCAGCGCGGCGAAGACCTCCTCCGGGTCGGCCGCGTCCAGCCGCGACAACACCCGGTCCGTCGAGAGCGCCCCCGCCAGCAGCCCGGCCGCCGAGGCCACCCCGCAGTACGCGGGCACCACCACCGTCGCGATCCCGAACCGCCGCGCCACCCCGGCCGCGTGCATCGGTCCCGCGCCGCCGAACGCCACCAGCGCGAACCCCCGCGGGTCGATCCCGCGCTGGACCGTCACCACGTGCACGGCCGCGGCCATCGAGGCGTTGACGATCTCGTGCACGGCGTGCGCCGCCTCCTCCCGCGACACCCCGAGCGGCCCGGCCAGCCGGTCCACGGCCTTGGCCGCGAGCGGCGCCGACAGCGGCATCGAGGCCGAGGAGAGGTAGCCGAGCACGAGGTCGGCGTCGGTGACCGTCGGCTCGCCGCCGCCGAGCCCGTAGCAGGCGGGACCGGGAGAGGAGCCCGCCGACCGGGGTCCGACGCGCAGCGCGCCCGCCGGGTCCAGCCACGCGACGCTGCCCCCGCCCGCGCCGACCTCGGCCAGGTCGATGGCCGGCGTCTTGATCGGCACGCCGGTGCCCGCGCGCCGCCCGCCGAAGCTGCCCTTGCCGCCCACGTGGAACTCGTGGGTGATCTCCGGACGTCCTCCGCGCACCACGCACGCCTTGGCCGTCGTGCCGCCCATGTCGAACGAGATCACCTCCGGCAGCCCGGTCCCCGCCGCCGCCAGCACCCCGGCGGCCGGGCCCGACTCGATGGTGGACACCGCGCGCCGGGCCGCCAGCTCGGCCGAGACGACCCCGCCGCCGGACTCCATGACGTGCACGGGCGCGTCGATCCCGATCGCGGCCAGGCGCTCGCGCAGGCGCGACAGGTAGGAGGTCATCAGCGGGCCGATGTAGGCGGACATGATGGTGGTGGTGGCGCGCTCGTACTCGCGGATCTCGGGCCAGATCTCGCAGGAGGCCACCACGTGCGGCACGTGCTCGCGCAGGATCGCCGCGGCCTGCCGTTCGTGGGCGGGCTCGGCGTAGGAGTGCAGCAGGCAGACGGCCGCCGAGGTGATGCCGCGCCGGGCGATCTCCGCCGCGGCCCGCCGTACCGAGCCGACGTCCAGGGGGGTGAGCACGGCGCCGCGGGCCGAGACGCGCTCGTCCACCTCGAAGCAGTCGCCGGGCGCGACCGGGGGAGGGGGCGGCGTGAAGCGCAGGTCGTACCGGTCCTCCTCCACGCGGGCGTAGCGGCCGAGCGGGACGGCGGCGCGGAAGCCCCGGGTGGTCACGAACGCCACCCGCGCGCCGGTGCGTTCGAGCACCGCGTTGGTCGCCAGCGTGGTGGCGTGCACGACCCGGGTGACCCGGGCGGGGTCCACGGATCCGAGCGCGCGAGTAACGCCGGTGAGTATGCCCGCGATGGGGTCGTCGTGGGTGCTCAGACACTTGGCCACGGCGGTGACCCCGCCGGGGCCGCTCAGGACCACGTCGGTGAAGGTGCCGCCGACGTCGACGCCGATCGCGAACGCCATCCTGGTACGGTAAGTCCCCGAGCAAGCGCTTGTCTATGTATCGATCTATTGACTTACGGCATCTGATTGGGAACCTGGACCTATTCAGTGTTTGGAGCCAAGATGGCGCGCATCACAGCTCTGGCGGGCAGCGTGGCGGCGGCGCTCGTGCTGCTCGCGATCCCCGCGGCTCTCCCCGCCGCCGCCCACAACCATCCCAGCGGCATCACCGACCTGGTGACGCCGGCCGTGGTGCGGGTGGAGGCGGTGTCCCATGTGGAGATCACCCTGCTCGACCACATCGGCGAGCTCAAACACGTGGAGCGCTCCTACGACATCCCGTTCGCGTCGGGCACGGGGACCGTCGTCAACCCCGAGGGCGACGTCGTCACGCTCAGGCGCAACGCCGTCAACCCGAACGACGTCGCCGTCTACGCCGCCAACAAGATCTTCGCCGAGCACCACAAGGTCAAGATCCCGCTCGACTACCAGAAGCACAAGCTCAAGGACGACCTGCTCGACCACCACCTGCAGGAGTGCTACCCGCCCAAGACCAGCACCGCCACCTGCATCATCGACGTGACCACCGATATCACGGTGTTCACCAACGTCTCGCCGCCCGGCCAGGGCCTGAAGTACAAGTGCATCAAGGCCGGCAAGACCCCCGACACCCCCGCCGTGCTGATCCCGCTCACGCCCGCCGCCGGCAGCGTCGGCATGCCGACCGCGCCGCTCGCCGACAAGGTGCCCGAGCAGGAGGGCTCGCCGACCAACGTGGCCGGCTTCCTCGGCCGGCCGGGGCCCGGCGTCCAGGAGACCGTGCAGATCGCCCACCTGGCCAAGGGCGGCCAGGCCGGCGTGTCCGGCAGGCCGTTCGCCGACCCGGAGAAGAAGGTGGACGAGCCGGTCAAGCTGGGCGCGCTGGTCGACCAGGGCCTGGCCGGGGCGCCGGTGATCGGCGACAAGGACGGGCACATCATCGGCATGCTCATCGGCGGCGGCAAGTCGGCCGCCATGCTGGGCGTCAGGGAGATCACCGCCACCCTGGCCGCGGCCAAGGTCGCGGCGCGCAGGGGCGCGATCGACACCGCCTTCGAGGCCGCGCTGACCCGCTACCACACCAAGTACTACACCGAGGCGGCGCCGGGCTTCCAGCGCGTGCTGGAGCTCTATCCCGGCAACGTGGTGGCCGCCACGCTGCTCAAGACGTCGCTGGCCAAGCGCGGCGGGCCCGAGGACCAGGGCACCAAGCAGGCGGCGGCGCCCCCGTCGCGCTCCACGCCGCTGTGGCCGTTCCTGGTGGCGGCCGGGCTGCTGCTCATCGCCGGCGCGGGGTTGGTGTTCCTGCTGTGGCGGCGGCGGGCGCCGGAGAGACCGATCGAGCTGCCCGAGCCGCTGGCCGCGGGCCCGCCGTTCGACGAGGGCGCCAGCCAGACCGTCGTCGTGCGCCGCTCGCAGCCGTTCCAGGCGGTCCCGCAGCAGCAGCAGGTGATGACCGCCCCCGACTCGCCGCCGGTCAAGTACTGCACCTCGTGCGGCATGAGGCTCGGCCCGGCCCATCGTTTCTGCGGCTACTGCGGCCATCCCATCGAGACGTGATGCAATTGAACGACAGATCGCTCATCGGCCAGGAGGTGGCCGGGTACTACATCGAGGACATCGTCGGCAAGGGCGGCATGGCCGTCGTCTACCTGGCGCTCGACCCCCGGCTCAGCCGCCGCGTGGCGTTGAAGATCCTCAACCCGGTGCTCTCGGTGGACGACAGGTTCCGCCAGCGCTTCATCCTGGAGTCCAGGACGGTCGCCAGCATCGAGCACCCCAACATCATCCCGATCTACGAGGCCAACGCCGACGCCGACGGCGTGCTGTACATCGCCATGCGCTACGTGGACGGCCTCGACCTGCGCAGGCTGATCTACGACCGGGGCCCGCTGCCGATCGCCCAGGCCAACCAGATCTTCGCCCAGACGGCCGCCGCGCTCGACGCCGCGCACGCCCACGACCTGATCCACCGCGACGTGAAACCGGCCAACATCCTGCTGGCCGGCGACCACGTCTACCTGACCGACTTCGGCATCACCAAGCACCGCTCGTCGATCTCCGGCCTGACCCAGACCGACCAGTTCATCGGCACGCCCCGGTACATGTCGCCCGAGCAGATCAACAAGGAGCACATCGACGGCCGGTGCGACCAGTACGCGCTGGCCTGCGTGGTCTACGAGGCGCTGAGCGCGCGGCTGCCGTTCCAGCGGGAGAACGACATCGCGCTGCTGTGGGCGCACCTGGCCGAGGAGCCCGTGCCGCTGTCGCAGCTCCGTCCCGAGCTGCCGCCGCAGGTGGACGTCGTGATGGCGCGCGCGCTGGCCAAGGCGCCCGAGCAGCGGTACGCCACCTGCGCCGAGTTCGTGACCGCGCTGCGCGACGCGATCAGCGGCCAGGAGGCCGAGCCGGGCGGCCGGCACCCCTCGGGGCCCCATCCGGTCCCGCACGCCGTCCCCCGTACCGGCCCGCACGCGGCGCCGGTCCCGGGAGCGGCGGCGGGCCCGCTGACCGGCCCCCGTACGGGGCCTCAGGCCGTCCCTCGGACCGGTCCGCAGCAGAGCCCGTACGCGGTGCCCGGGACGGGCCCGCACGGCCTGGGACAGCCCTCGGGGCCGCACGAGGCCCATTCCCGGCGCGCGGCCCCCACCCATCCCACCGCCCCGGCCAGGCGTCCGGGGCGGCTGCCGATCGTGGCGGTCACGCTGGTGGCCGCCGTGGCCGCGCTGGCGCTGGTCGCGATGATCATCTTCAACCACCGCGGCGACACCTGGTCCCGGTACGCCGCCAGCGCCGCCGCGCCGCTGGCCTTCGAGTACCCCGGCGACTGGGCGGCGCGCACCCACCAGGACCTGTTCGCCGTGGCCTCGCCGCACGCCACCGAGTTCGAGTCGCTGTTCGTGGCCGGTCCGGGCGCCGACTGGTCGGCGATCTCCCAGATCGTCGCCGACGACCCCGACAGCGCCGTGGGCGTGTACGTCCAGGTCTCCGACACCCTCGACGCGGGCGGCGACTCCGAGCAGATGAAGAGCAAGATGGACAATCTGCTGCCCGGTCAGGTGGACCTGGGCAAGCCGGTCCAGGACCAGGCGGGCAGCAGCCCGGCCACCCGCTTCGACGGCGCGCTGCACGACCCGGCCAGTGGCACCCGGCTCGGATTCGTCAGCTACGTCATCGACCGTCAGCCCAAGACCATGCTCGTGATGTACTTCTGCGCCAAGAACACCTGCGACGACGCCGTCCAGACGCGCATCAGGCAGAGCGTGCGCCCTTCGTAGACTTGTAACTGACTTGTGCCCGGCTTGACCTGGGTGTCCAAGCCGGGCATCGGCCGTCTACCCTCCGCCTGTGGGCATACGAATCGTCATCGCCGACGACCAGGCGATGGTCAGGGCCGGGTTGCGCATGGTCGTCGAGAGCGACCCCGGCATGGAGGTCGTCGGCGAGGCCGGCGACGGACGCGAGGCCATCGCGGTGGCCCGCCGCACGAGACCCGACATCGTCCTCATGGACATCTCCATGCCCCGGCTCGACGGGCTCGCCGCGGCCAAAGAGCTGCTGGACACACCCTCGCCGCCCAAGGTCATCACGCTGACGACGTTCGACACCGACGAGAACCTCTACGCCGCGCTGCGCGCCGGCACCAGCGGGTTCCTGCTCAAGGTGTCGCCGCCCGAGCAGCTGCTGGAGGCGATCAGGGTGGTGCACGCCGGCGACGCGCTGCTCGACCCGGCCGTGACCAGCCGGGTCATCGCCACGTTCGCCGGGCGCGCCGACCCGACGCCCTCGCCGATGCTGGCCGAGCTGACGCCGCGCGAGCTGGAGGTGCTGCGGCTGCTGGCCAGAGGGCTGACGAACGCCGAGATCGCCAGAGACCTGTACGTCGGCGAGGCCACCGTCAAGACGCACGTGGCCAGGGTGCTGATGAAACTGTGCCTGCGGGACCGGGCCCAGGCGGTCGTGTTCGCCTACGAATCCGGCGTCGTGCGCCCTGGTGCGGCCTGAGGTTTGACGGACAGGGGGGTACGTATGTGTATATTTTCCGTGAGAAGGCGGTAGTAACAGGAGATATTTCATGCCATCGTTCCCCCGAGTGCTGTTCGACGAGGCCCACAGCGAGTCGTGGACCATCCGCCGCGAGGTCGCCGAGACCATCAACCCCGCCCATCCCGACGACAACAGCTACGCGCGCGCGGCCGCCGCGCTGCGCCATCTGGGGCACGACGTGCTCGCCCACACCGAGGGCGCTCTCACGGCCGAGGCCCTGGCCGGCCAGGACGTCCTGGTGATCGCCCACCCGTCCGGCGACCGGTGGGAGCGCACCACCGGCCACGGCAGCCCCGTCTTCGCCGCCGGCGAGCTGGACGCCGTCGAGTCGTTCGTGGCCGAGGGCGGCGGGCTCGTGGTGCTGGCCGAGGAGGAGCAGGACAAGTACGGCAACAACGTCGCCGAACTGCTCGCCCGCTTCGGCGTCGGCGTCGGTCACACGACCGTCCGCGACCCGAGGAACGCCCACCGCGAGGTCGCCACCTGGGTGCTCGCCGAGCGTGCCACGGGTGACGGCGTGCTGGCCGGCGTCCAGCGGGCCTGCTTCTACCGATCCGGCGTCCTGACCGCCCCCGAGGAGGCGACGGTCCTGTTCGCCACCTCGGCCACCGCCGACCCGGCGGGCGCGCCGCTGGCCGTCGCCCTGCGGCACGGCAAGGGCCGGGTCGTCGTGTTCGCCGACTCCGACCTGTTCGGCGACGACTCGATCGAGGACTACGACCACCGCGGGCTCTGGGGCAACGTGATCACCTGGGCCGCCCGCGTCCCCGGCGGCGACGAGGCCGCCGGATCCCGGGACGAGGCCAAGGCCGCCCTGTTCGCCCGGCTCAAGGAGGCCGTGGAGGAGCTGCGCCCGCTGCAGGTCAAGGACGGCTCGGTGCCGGAGGAGAAGGAGCGGGCCAAGGCGCTGGTCGCCGAGATCGGCCGCCGCGTGGGCGAGATCTCGCCGTACTTCCCTCATGACGCCGCGTACCTCCAGGCCGTCCAGGACGACCTGGCCGCCTGGGCCGAGCAGGACCTCGGCGTGCCCGACTTCCTGCGCGCCCTCGACCTCTTCCACCCCGACACCCAGCGCGTGGACGGCCTGGAGCACGTCGTGGTGTTCCCCATGTACACCCAGAACGGCAACCTCAACCGCAACCTCGAAGCCGTCTGGATCCGGACCATCTGGCCCGACTGGCTGGCCGCGCTGGAGGCGGGCGGCTACGACAACCCGATGTTCGTGCCGATCGCGTTCGAGGACTTCACCTCCGGCTACGACACCCACTCGGCCGTGCTGTTCCCCGAGACGGTCGCGGTGCGCCAGGCGCCGGCCCGCTTCACCTGGGGCGGCATCTTCGCCGACCGCGAGTCCGCCCGGTTCCGCCGGGTCTCGGCGGCGGCCGCCGCCACGCTCCGGCTCGACCTGCCGCCGGACGCCGCCCGCCTGCTGGACTCCCAGCAGCTCGCCCAGGACACGTTCGTGTTGTGGGACCTGATCCACGACCGCACGCACAGCCACGGCGACCTGCCGTTCGACCCGTTCATGATCAAGCAGCGGATGCCGTACTGGCTGTACTCGCTGGAGGAGCTGCGCTGCGACCTGACGGCGTTCGGCGAGGCCGTGGAGCTGGAGGGCAAGGGCGTGCCGCACGCCCGGTACGTCCAGCTCGCGATCCTGTTCGACCGGCTGTTCAGGTTCCCGGTCACCGGTGACCGGGTGCGCAACTACGACGGGCTCGGCGGCCAGCTGCTCTTCGCGTACCTGCACCGCAACGACATCATCCGCTGGACCGACAACCGGCTCACGATCGACTGGGAGCGGGTCGCGGGCGGCGTGGCCGACCTGCGGGGCGAGGTCGAGAAGTTGTACCGCGACAGCATCGACCGGTCCAAGCTGGCGCACTGGCTGGCCGCGCACGAGCTGGTCGGCGCGTACGTGCCGCCGGCCCCCGGCTCGGTGTGGGCCAAGGGCGTCCAGGCCCTGCCCGAGGAGCAGAAGGCCAAGGTGGACGCGGTGCTGCCGGACGAGTTCCCGCTCAGCATGTTCTACGAGGCGCTGCGCCGTAAGCTGACAGACGTGGTCGAGTCGACTAAGGGGATCCGCGCATGATCATCCTGGTGACCGGGGCCGGCGGCCCCACGGGTGAAGCCGTTTCCGAGCACTTCCGCAAGCAGGGGCACACCGTGATCGGGGTCGACAAGGACGACGTCGACCTGCTCGACCGCGCGGCCGTCCAGGACCTCGCGGCCCGGATCGACGCCGAGCACGGCCGGGTCGACGGCGTGGTCCACCTGGTCGGCGGCTGGCGCGGCTCGCGCACGTTCGCCGACACCCGCCTGGAGGACTGGGACGCCCTGCACGACCTGCTGATCCGCACGCTCCAGCACGTGTCGCTGGCCTTCGAGCCGCTGCTGCGCAAGAGCGACAACGGCCGGTTCGTGATCATCTCCGCCAAGGCCGCCCAGACTCCCACGGCGGGCGGCGCGGCCTACGCGGCGGCCAAGGCGGCCTCGGAGGCGTGGACGCTCTCCCTGGCCGACGCGCTGTCCGGCACCGACGCGGCAGCGGTCATACTGGTGGTGAAGGCCCTGGTCAACGACGCGATGCGGGCCGCGAAGCCGGAGGCGAGATTCCCCGGCTTCACCGACGTCGGCGACCTGGCGGAGGCGATCGCCGGCCTCTACGACCGCCCCGCCGCAGACATCAACGGCACCCGATTGGACCTCACTTCTTGATCCCCCGGCACGACCCCCAGCTCAAGGCGTTCGCCAGCGACAACTACGCCGGCGTGCACCCGGAGATCCTCCAGGCCATCGTCCAGGCCAACGGCGGTCACCAGATCGCCTACGGCGACGACGTCTACACCGAGGCGCTGCAGCAGGTCTTCCAGCGGCACTTCGGCGACGGGGCGCGGGCCTGGCCGGTCTTCAACGGCACGGCGGCCAACGTGGTCTCGCTGCGCGCGATGACCGCCCACTGGGAGGCGGTCATCTGCGCCGAGAGCGCCCACATCCACACCGACGAGGGCGGCGCCCCCGAGGTGGCGGGCGGCATCAAGCTGCTCACCGTGCCCACGCCCGACGGCAAGCTCACCCCCGAGCTGATCGACCGCCAGGCGTGGGGCTTCGGCGACGTGCACCGGGCCCAGCCCAAGGTGGTGTCCATCTCCAACACCACCGAGTGGGGCACCGTCTACACGCCTGAAGAGATCGCCGCGATCTGCGCCCACGCGCACGAGCTCGGCCTGCTCGTCCACCTCGACGGCTCGCGGCTGACCAACGCCGCCGCCGCGCTCGACGTGCCGCTGCGGGCCCTGACCACCGACGCGGGCGTGGACGTGCTCTCCTTCGGCGGCACCAAGATCGGCCTGCTGTACGGCGAGGCCGTCGTGGTGCTCAACCCGTCGGCGGCCACCGGCGTCGACTACATCCGCAAGACGTTCATGCAGCTGTCGTCCAAGATGCGGTTCGTCTCGGCGCAGTTCGAGGCACTGCTCTCGGGCGACCTGTGGCTGCGCAACGCGCGGCAGGCCAACGCCATGGGGCGGCGGCTGGCCGAGGCCGTGGGGCGCATCCCGGGCGTCACGCTGCCCCGGCCCGTGGAGGCCAACGCGGTCTTCGCGATCCTGCCGGCGGACGTGACCGAGCGGCTGCAGAAGCGCTTCCGCTTCTACACCTGGAACGAGGCGACCGGCGAGGTGCGCTGGATGTGCGCCTTCGACACCACCGAGGCGGACGTCGACGCGTTCGCGGCGGCGGTCGCCGAGGAGATGCGGGCCTGACCGGCGGTCAGGAGGCGTGCCGCTCCGCCTGCGTGGCCAGGCGGGCGGCCTGCCAGCCGCCCATCCCGTGCACGCCGGGCCCCGGCGGCGTCGAGGACGAGCAGAGGAACACCCCCGGCAACGGGGTGCGCCACGGCGCAGGCGACCAGACCGGCCGCCGCACCAACTGGACGAGGTCGTTGAGCCCTCCGCCGATGTCGCCGCCGACCAGGTTGGGGTTGACCGCCTCCAGGGCGGCGGGGCCGGTCGCGTGCCTGGCCAGCACCCGGTCGCGGAAGCCGGGCGCGTACCGCTCGATCTGGCCCTCGACGGCGTCCGTCATGTCCGCCGCCGACCCGTTGGGGACGTGGCAGTAGGCCCACAACGTGTGCCCGCCCCTGGTCGGATCGGCCGCGTACGGCTGCACGACCAGCACGTACGGGCGGGGCGAGTGCCGTCCGGCGGCGACCTCCGCCTCGGCGAGCGCGATCTCCTCCAGCGTCCCGCCGAGGTGCACGGTCCCGGCCCGCGCGACCTCCGGGTCACGCCAGGGCACCGGGCCGTCGAGCGCCCAGTCCAGCTTGAAGACGCCGGGCCCGTACCGGTAGC
This sequence comes from Nonomuraea sp. NPDC005730, assembly GCF_040630865.1. Taxonomy (NCBI): domain Bacteria; kingdom Bacillati; phylum Actinomycetota; class Actinomycetes; order Streptosporangiales; family Streptosporangiaceae; genus Nonomuraea; species Nonomuraea sp. NPDC005730. Next base: position 2,453 of record NZ_JBEXYK010000006.1, on the reverse strand, counting down.
GGCGCAGGCCGCGGCGGTAACCGGCGGGCAGGTCGGCCATCGCGAGGAACTGCCGGGGCGTCACGTCGAGCACCACCGTCCGGGCGTCGAGCTCGTCGAGCCGTTCGACCCGGTGGCCGGTCACCGCCTCGCCGCCCAGCGACCGCAGCTCGGCCACCAGCGCGTCGGCCAGCACCTGCGAGCCGCCGCGCACCACCGGCCAGCCCACCAGATGGGCCAGCGCCCCGAGCACCAGCCCGTAGCCGGCGCTGACGGGGGAGCGCAGGTCGAGCATGGAGTGCGCGGCCAGCCCGGCCAGCAGCGCCCGCCCCTCCACGGTGCGCAGCGCCCCCCGGCCGAACGTCGTGGCCGGCAACACGGCCGCGGCCCCGAACCCGGCCGCCCGCGCGAGCGTGCGTGGCCCGGCCCGCCACGGACCGAGCGGGCTGAGCAGCAGCTCCATGAGCGGGAACCCGGCCCGCGCCGCCGCGCCCGCGGTCGCCTGCCAGACCCGGCCGTCCCTGCCGAGCCCTTCGGCCGTACGGGCCGCGTCGCGGTGCAGCAGCACGGCCGGACGGTCGTCGAGCGGATGGGCCGCGGCCACCGGGGGATGGGCGAACTCGACCCCCTTGAGGCCGAGCGCCCGGAACGCCGGCGAGGCCAGCGCCATCGCCATCACGGTGGCGCCCAGGTCGTGCACCCGGCCGGGCAGCGTCAGCTCGCCGGAGCGCAGCCCGCCGCCGAACCGGTCGGCCGCCTCCAGCAGCAGCACCTCGCGCCCGGCGCGGGCCAGCATGACGGCGGCGATCAGCCCGTTGGGGCCCGACCCCACGACGACCGTCTCAGCCCCTGCGGTGATCATGGCGCCCGCCCTTCCGCACTCCGCGGTCCCAGACTCTCACGCCGCCCCGCGCGGGGGCTCAGGAGGCCAGGATCGACGGGTACGGCTGCGCGCCCCGCAGCTTGAGCAGGTCGGTCATCAGCTTGATCTCACCGCTCTGCCCCTGGACGATCTTCTGGGCCATGCCGGCCACCTCGTCCCGCTTGGACAGCTTGAGCAGCCCCTCGGCCATCTCCACGCCGCCCTCGTGGTGGCGGATCATGAGCTGCAGGAACAGCACCTCGGCCTGGACGCCCTGCAGCTCCTTGAGCTTGGCCAGCTCCTGCGGCGAGGCCATGCCGGGCATCGCGCCCGGCGCCGTGCCCGGCGCCGCGGGCGTGGCCCCGTGGCCGTGGCCCGCCATCCAGGCCATCGGCCGCTGGTCGGTCGCCTGGCCGAGACCCCACTGCTGCAACCAGCCCTGGAACATGCCGCGCTGGTTGGACTGCGTGGTGATGATGTCGAAGGCGAGGTTCCTGATCTCCTTGGCCGGGCTCTTGTCCCGGATGACGAACGCCATCTCCACGGCCTGCGCGTGATGCGTGGCCATGTCGCGGGCGAACCCGGCTTCGGGCGAGGAGTCGCCGGGCGTGGAGTTCCGGCCGAACAGCAGGAACGCCGCGGCGAGGAGCACCAGCACGGCGCAGACGATCAGAACGGGTTTTCTGGCGGGCTTTTCCATGGCCTGTCCAGCGTACCCATCCCTGCGCAAGCTGTGATCCGACGCTTATGCGCCTCTTATTCTCCGCATACGCCGGTAGGGCATAGGGTGACCGGAGTCAGGTACGCCGATGGAGGGACGATGACGAAGGAGAAGGCGCAGGCGAGGCGCGAGCATCTGCAGAAGATGCGGGCCGAGCAGCAGCGCAAACAACGCCGCGCCGCACTGCTCATGTGGGGGACGGGCGGTCTCATCGTCGTGCTCCTCGTCGGCGTGGTCGGCTTCTACCTGGTCAACCAGGCGCGCGCGACCTCGCTCGACGCGGTGGCCAACTACAAGTACGAGGCCGGCCAGCACGTCGCCAAGACGGTCACCTACAAGGAGACCCCGCCGGTCGGCGGCGAGCACAACAACTACTGGCAGCAGTGCGCGGTCTACGACAAGCCGATCCACAACGAGCACGCGGTGCACTCGCTGGAGCACGGCGCGGTCTGGATCACCTACCGCCCCGACCTGCCCAAGGCGCAGATCGACGCGCTGAAGGAAGTGGCGACCTCCACGGGTCAGCAGGACTACATGCTGGTCAGCCCCTACCCGGGCCTGCCGGCGCCGGTCGTCGCCTCGACGTGGGGCCACCAGCTCAAGCTCCAGGACCCGTCCGACCCCAAGCTCACGGCCTTCATCAAGAAGTACCAGAACGGCCGTGACACCCCCGAGCCGGGCGCCGTGTGCGGCGGTTCGGACGCGATCACCACCACGTCCGACCAGGCCCCGCTGCCGCCCGCGCCGACGGGCAACACTCCGATGGAGACGCTGGCGCCCTCGCCCGGCCAGTCCAAGTAACACCCCTTCGCGAGACGTCGAGGGCCCGGCTCCGGCCGGGCCCACGACAGGAGGTGAGGGGGGGGGGGCGGGGGGAGCGGCGGCACCGCC